>JBILSQ010000013.1:0-11882 GCA_044372035.1 Candidatus Planktophila sp.
TCCGTCGGTCTCAGTAACTGGGCTATCTTAGCGGTGGTGAGAGGCAGGCAGTAATTGCCGCAATAACCCTTATCCCGCGTACTTCTAAGGCCCGGCGGGCTTCAAGAAGAGTTGCACCAGTTGTGATCAAGTCATCGACAAGGATCACATCAATACCAACTCCTAGTGCGGGCAATTTATTCCTATCAATTGCCAGTGCCTGATAAATATTTGCACTTCTTTGATGAGCATTGAGTTCGGATTGGTCTTTGACTTTCCTTGTGTGAATCAGCAAATCCGCACATTCCAGTGACTCGTTTCGAGCAAGTGCATGAGTGATATCTGAGAGAAAATCTCTACCCCGTTTGCGATTTGAGCTTTTTCTAGATGGCGCCGGCACGAGAATCCCCATTTCAAAATCACGCAATAACAAATGAAGTGAATGTGAGAGCGCATCGATAATCAAATCATCGGCTGCCTTTATTCCATTTTCTTTTGCCGAAAGAATTATGCGCTTTGCAATCGGTGAATACAGAACAGCAGAATAAACCTGTAGTGATTCAAAGGTGCTTCGATACAAACGTGGATTCCAAAGGACACTGCACGTAGAACAGATCTTTGGACCCAACGCACGGCATCCAAAGCAACGTAATGGGAAGAGAATCTCCGTTAAGGAATGAGAATTAAACACCCATGAATAATCGCAATTACGCCACCACAGTCCCGCTTAAAAAGCGAGACTGTGTGTAACTAATGGATTTGAATTAGCTTCCGTGCTCCCAAGAGTTTAAGTACATATCTTGTGCAGGAGTAAGAACGTCAATCTTTCCACCCATGCTTTGAAGTTTAAGGCTCGCAACTTCCTTATCAATATATGTTGGAACTGTGTGAACACCTGGCTTTAGATTCTTTGCTTCCTTTACCAAGTATTCAGCAGTAAGTGCTTGATCTGAGAAAGACATATCCATAACTGATGCAGGGTGACCTTCTGCTGCACCAAGATTTACGAGGCGACCTTCTGCAATAAGAAGTAAACGGCGGCCATCAGCGAGAACATATTCATCTGTTTGGTGACGCATCTTTGCGTTCTTCTTCTTTGCATTTTGCTCAAGCCACGCCACATCAATTTCGATATCAAAGTGACCGGAGTTGGCCATGATTACGCCATCTTTCATAAGTGCGAAGTGCTCATCACGTAATACATCGCGGTTTCCTGTAACTGTAATGAAAACATCGCCAACTTTTGCAGCATCTGCCATTGGCATAACGCGGAAGCCTTGCATCATTGCATCAAGTGCCTTTGTTGGATCAATTTCAGTAATGATTACATCGGCACCCATACCCTTGGCGCGTTCTGCAACACCCTTTCCGCAATACCCAAAGCCAGCTACTACGACAATTCGTCCAGCAAGCAAGAAGTTTGTAGCGCGGAATACGGCGTCAAGAGTTGATTGTCCTGTTCCGTAACGGTTATCAAACATGTGCTTTGTGTCAGTGTCATTGACAGCAATCATTGGGAACTGAAGAGCTCCATCTTTAGCCATTTGATTTAAACGAATAACACCTGTTGTTGTCTCTTCGCAACCGCCGGCAATGTTTCCGATAAGTTCTTTACGTGTTGTGTGCAATGTATTAACAAGGTCACAACCATCATCAAATACTTGGTGTGGTTCGATATCAAGTGCCGCGTTGATGTGTGAGTAATAGCCATCACGATCAACTGCATTGCGAGCAAAAACACTGATTCCGTATTCGTGGACAAGTGCTGCTGCTGTGTCATCTTGAGTTGAGAGTGGATTTGATGCACATAATGCAATTTCTGCACCGCCCGCCTTGAGAACGCGCATCAAGTTAGCTGTCTCTGTTGTTACGTGCATGCACGCTGCAATACGAACACCTGTAAATGGTTGTGATTTTTCAAATCGTGCACGAATCTGTGCAAGTACTGGCATGTTGCGCTCAGCCCATTCAATGCGCTTGCGGCCTTCTGCAGCAAGTGATGCATCGGCAATGTCGTGCTTTGGAATTGTTGCAGTCACTGGTGAATTCACGAACGTTCTCCTTTTAGGTTAAGTACTTAACTGTGTTAGACGTGACCTAAGGGGTAGGGCTCTACAGTGTTAGGCGGCTAGGTGCATAGATTACTGCTATTGCCTAAAAAGTGAGAACTCAGACTCTCATTTTCTAAATGTGGCGAGCACCTCATCGGTTATTTTCTCCATGCGGGCAAGGCTCTTGGCTTCAACGTTCAAGCGAAGCAGCGGCTCGGTGTTGGAGGGACGAAGGTTAAACCACCATGTATCGCCATTGACGGTCAAGCCATCCAAATGATCAATGGTGACAGATTCAAGGCCGGCGTACTTTTCCTCGATGATGCTCATTGCTTTTTCAGCATCTTTAACTTGTGAGTTAATTTCACCACTAGAAAAATAGCGTTGATAAGGCTTCAGTAACTTTGACAATGAACCTTTCGAAGTTCCCAGTGCAGCAATTGCATGTAGCGCCGCTAGCGCTCCTGAATCTGCTTTCCAGAAATCTTTAAAGTAAAAATGTCCTGAGTGTTCGCCGCCAAAAATTGCTCCACTCTGAGCCATTAACGCCTTTATATATGAATGGCCAACACGAGATCGAAGTGCAATCCCACCATTTTCTTCTATGACTTCTGCTACCGCACGAGAAGAAATAAGGTTATAGATGATTGAGGATCCAGGGCTTTTTTTCAATTCACGATCTGCAATAAGGGCTGTTAGATCAGAAGGATTTACTATCTCTCCCTTTTCATCAACTAAAAAGCAACGATCGGCATCTCCATCGAATGCTAAACCGATGTCAGCGCCATGTTTTTTAACTGCCTTTTGTAGGTCTTTGAGGTTCTTGGGATCTATTGGGTTTGCTTCGTGGTTCGGAAAGGATCCATCGAGCTCAAAAAACATTGGAATTACTTCGACATTTAATCCATCAAAAATGGCTGGCGCTGTATATCCAGCCATTCCATTTCCAGCATCAATTACTATCTTTAACTTTCTTATCCCTGACACATCGACAAGAGTATGAAGATGTTTAACGTAGTCAGCGAGCATATTGCGCTCACTCTCTTTACCCACATTTGCGATTGCAACTGGAGAACCTGATTGAACAAAGTTTTCAATTGCCAAGAGTCCAGACTCTTTACCGATTGGTCTTGCACCGCTCAGACATAGCTTTATTCCGTTGTATTGCGCTGGGTTATGGCTAGCTGTGAACATCGCCCCTGGCATATTGAGTTTTCCAGCAGCGAAATACAACATGTCAGTTGATGCCAATCCCATACGAATCACATCTAATCCAAGAGATGTCACACCTGCAGAAAAAGCATCCGCAAGTTGTGGTGAAGATGGGCGCATATCTTGGCCAATAACAATTGTTCCTGGTTCGCGTTCTTGCATAATGAAACGAGCAAAGGCGGCGCCAGTTGCAAAAGTGAAATCTGGCGTTAACTCAGATCCAACTAAACCGCGTATGTCATACGCTTTAAAAATACTTGGAGCTTTGGTCGAACCCATGGAATAGAGTCTAGGACGGAACTGCGCGCAAATGTCCTCGGCGACCAAGTGATGTTGTGGCACTGGCAGTGTTCAAGGGAGTTTGACTACTTATTTCCTTCGTGCCGGCTTCGCGAACAGCATCAGCGATTGCCATTAGATCATCAGGTGTCGGGCCATTGTCATTTGAATTAGTAGAAGCTTTGATTACATTCCAACCATTAGGAACAGTAAGTCGTTCACCATGTTTTTCACATAAATCATATGCATGAGGTTCTGCAAACGTTGCAAGCGGACCGAGCACCGCAGTTGAATCTGCGTAGTTATAGGTCAATGTCATAGTTGCTGTGAGTCGACAACTGGTGCGCGAACATGCGCGGCCATAACGTGAATGTGAACTCATGTAGTCAAGATTAGTGGGGTACCTACTAAAAATCTGGGATTATCAAGGATTCAAAACGCGAATGTTTGCAGATGGGATGGCTGATTTAGTCAGGACGCTTCCTGCAACTAATGGAATAGAACCAAAGCCGCTGACAGATTTCTGAAGTGCAGAGGCGTATGTATTAGCACTTACTCGAAGGAAGGTTAGATTTCGAGCATTGTTTGGAATTCGCCAGAATGCGATATCGCTTCCTTGGATAGTTTTATTCACTTTCTTACCACCGGCAACAGTGAGTTCCATTTCAACATTGATGCTATCGCCCACAAAGACGAGCAATGGAGACATGCCAGTCATTGCAATCGTAAATGGCGCCAAAGCCGGAACAGATGAGCTCCACACAAAATCTCTTCCGACATTTGAAAAGACTCCTGCCACAATCGGTTCGTCAGAAACAATTCGTAATCCGTACACGGAAGAACGCACAGAAGGCGAGAGTGAAAGGTTGATCACTTGACCTTTCTTAAGTGTGATGTCATCAAAGCCAACAGGAATAAACCGACCATCTCCTGAAATAACTTCCACGCTAGCAATCGCATCAGATTCACCAGGTGCCAGAAGTCGAAGTTGTTGTGCAGGTGCATTGTTAACCTTTGGCTGAAGAGGAATCGCTGGAATAAAAATTTCCTTAGCTGGTGAAACACTTGGACTTAACAAATCGCCACCTAATGTGCGAAGACCTTTTCCTCGTTCATCAACAACGAATGCGTTTAAGCGACCAGATCGAGAGACAACTCTGATGACAAGAGATGTATCTCCTGGCGCAAGAGAATCTAGTCCAAGAGTTTGGAATGAATTGGCTTTAATGCTGACGGGTTTTGATGTTGCAGGTGACTTATCGCTCCAGATAAATACATCAGCAACAGCTTCACTGAGTCCGCTGTTTACAAGAATTAACTTTCCGCGCGAAGTGATATCTGCTGAACCACCAACAAACCACTGGCTAGTTGCTGGATCCGTACAAATTGTGCCTCCAGACCAAGAACCTGTACGACTCTGCCAAAGAATCGGTGTGATTCCTTGTGCATCTACAAGTATCGGATCACTAGGTATCGGAATACGAAGTGCTCTGGAGTTAACAAATTTTGAAGACGAAGAACCAACGCGTTTAATTTTGGTATTACGTGAACCCAATGAAACCTGCGAGGTTAGACCGCTCAAGGTCGCAGGACAGAGCACTGTTGGATAACTCAAAGAAAACTTCTCTCGAGAAATCGAGCTATTCAATGAGTTTGATGCAGTTACTAACAGAGCGAGAACCAGTGCAACGATTAGAAATCTACGTGCTTTCATGTCAGCTCACTTTCTGACATTTCACGACGTCTGCGTCCAGCAGGGGCAGCTAGAACAATTAACGTCACTAGAAAAATAAATTGCAATGAAAGCAAACCGCGTCGTGCAGTTCCATCGTGCAGAAGAGAAATTTCTCCCGGTTCGTTAACTGTAAATTGTGGAAATCCATTGGCATCTTGTGTGCGCTCCAGTGTTGTTCCATTTTGGAAGATCTTCCAGGAATTACTGTAAGAATCTGTGAGCAAGATTGTGCCCACTGAATTAACCTGAGTTCTGGTGCCAACCGCCGTTGAAGCGATTTCAGAAATCTTTCCACTTGAATCAATAAAATTTATTCGAGCTAATGCATTGTTTACTTTCCAAACAATTCCAGCATCTGTTGCAGAAGATCTAACGAAACCACCGAGGCCATCGATGGTGCGCACAACTTCATTATTAGTTGGGCTCTTGGCAAAGACATATTGAATCCCGTATCTACCAAGGACACGTGAGGCTGTGATGCCGGTACCGTCTGCAATTTCTTTCACTGCATTAGCAACTTCTGGAGATTCATTCGGAGTTATGTCTGGCTCTCCGAGCAAAACATCGTGGCCTCGCGCGATGAAATACTGCAAGGAGTTAACGCCATTGCTCTTAACTTGTCTCAGAACGATGGTTTTTACTCCATCTTCAATGCCGAGAAATGCCGGCAAGATCTTGGAATCCGTTGCTCTAGTCGGAGAATCTGCTCCTGCTGTAACAATCCACGAAATGGTCGAGAGCGAATACAAAGAAGTAATTATTACGAGCAACCCTGCAAGGATGTGGCGATAGTGAAAATTTGTCACTACAAGAACTTCACGCAAGTTATCAAGAATCAGGATGCCTGCAGCAATTGCGCAGATCGTTGCGATTGCAATAAATGAACCTGTCCATGTTTGAACTGGTAAGGAGTTGCCGTGTCCAGAAAATGAGAGCGAACCGATGATGACAGCTGTCGCGAGTGCACCACATCCGATGTAAGAAATTACTCTGGCTCTTGTGGATGAAAAAAGTGCAACAAGCAGCACTAGTGAAATCGGGCTAATTGACCACCATGGCAGGGCGCCAGATCCACCAGGATTTGAGAGCAATGCAAAGTTTGGACCTCCGCCTGCAATTGCTAAACCTGGTTCAAGAAAAATTCGCTTTGGTTCAAGTAGAACTGAGAATGACCACGGAATGCTTGCTAATAGTGGTGCAAAAACCAGTGTTGCGCGACGAGCTAAACGTTGATGAAAAAAGCCGATATTTCCGTAGCGCAAATAATCCAGGACTGAAATTACGATTGTGGCAATGAGCAAATAGAAAAATACTTGCATGGAGAAGACATATGCGAGCGATAAAACAAGGGAGATGATAAAAACTTTACGCCATGTAGTGGTTTCAATTATCAACCAGTCACGAATGAGTAATCCGATGTAAGGCAAGAGGATTAAAGTGACGATAGTGCCTATGCGTCCTGAATTTACACTTGCTACGGCAACTGGAGAAATTGCGTAGAGAAAACTCGAGATAACTCGCAGCCAATTATGAGAGGTCAGTTTTGAGAAGAGTCTGAAGCTTGCAAGCATGAAAATAAGTGGAGCGAAGAAGAACAGTAATGTTATGAACAAATCTGCCTTGCCAAATAAAATTGTTGAACCAATCGCAACTACTGCAATCCATGCCGGAGATCCTTGATCGGTACCCATTCCAATCTGATGCCACGAATCAAAGTACATTCGCCATAGATCTCTTGCGCCTTCAGGAGTTTGCGGAAGCGCACCACCAACGAGAGATCCGTATCGATGTCGCGACCAAATTGCGATCAAAAATAGAATCGCAATACCGGCCAGAGCTTTAGGTTGTTTTAAAATTGTCCACCATCGGCCAGTTGTGGCAGGCGTCAATAAATCCTCTTCTTCATTAAGTGGTTCGAGCACCGTGGTGGTTTCAGAAACCGAAGGTAACAATTTGTTTCGAATTGAATCGATTAATCTCTCGGTTGCTGTTCGCAATTGATGACGACGATGTGGAATGAATTCTTTTACTGCGCGTGCAGATAACAATCTGTGAGTTTTCCTAAACTTACGTGCACTCGCAATTTCTCGGGGATGAATCACCAGGGTCACAAGAGCTAAAAGCTCATCGCTTGCATAGCCCGGAAGTTTGGCGAGTAAATATCCGATTGCGCGAGCAGTTGCAGAACCAAGCAATTGCAAAACAATCCAAGGCAACATCCACAACGATGAGTTAACGAGTAAAACATATGCAGCATTTCGCCGATCAAGCAGTAACGGTCTATGCAGAAAAGCTTCTTTTACATCTGCAGTACGGCGTTCAGATGCAGCGGCTTGTGCATGAAAACCCTTTGCCTCGCTCACAGCAATGACAGAGTGCCCTGCAACTCTGGCGCGCCAACCAAAATCAACATCATCTCTAAAGAGTGAAAGGTTCGGATCGAATCCGCCAAGTTCTACGAATACATCACGGCGAACAAGAGCTCCGGCTGTACTTACTGCAAGAACATCGCGCACGCCATCGTGTTGTCCTTGATCGTATTCGTGCGGTTCTAAACCAGTCCAACGTGCACCATCGGCTGCAATGCTCACTCCCATTTCAAGTAAATGAGATTTGTCGTGCCAACCCAATAACTTTGGTCCAGCCATAACTGCTTGTGGCTTTTCGGCTAGAGCTGCAAGTAAATTAGCGAGCGCTTCCGGATGCATTGCACAGTCATCGTGCAAAATCCACAGCCATTCATTTTCTGGAGAAGTTGGTGCTGGCAGCGTTTGAATTGCTGCCCAAATTGCATCTCCAAAACCGGATTCTCGGTCGAGAGTTAAAACTGGAATCTTTGCACCTTTAAGAAGTGCAGCAGATGAATCTGTTGAACCAGTATCAACAGCAATGATTTGATCTATTGAATGTTTTTGTGATGTAAGTGATGCAACAACTTGAGGAAGCCACGGTGCACCGTCATGTACAACCAATATGGCGGTGACATGTCTTAAATCTTCTGCGGCTTTTACAGCCATTGCATAGACCTAACTTCGCTCGAGATCGCGCGAGTGCGATTAAGCAGGACGGCGCTTTAGTCGGCGGCGTTCGCGTTCTGAAAGTCCGCCCCAAATTCCGAAACGTTCATCGTGCGCCAATGCGTATTCCAAACATTGAGAACGAACATCACATGAAAGACAGACTCGCTTTGCTTCACGAGTTGATCCGCCTTTTTCAGGAAAGAATGCTTCTGGATCTGTTTGTGCACAGAGGGCGCGCTCTTGCCACGATAGTTCAACGCTCTCGCCAGAGATGAGTTGAATGATTGGGCCGGCGCTGAGATTTGTATGTGAGGAAGGTGAGGAAGATGAGGAAGTAGGTGCCTGCTTCTGTGAATCTTGTGGGCGGATCGGCATAATCCGATTCTCCTTGTAATTCATGGCTTCATCCCTCGTGGATGTGGCCTACTAAAGGTGAATTACACGCTTGTAATCCCTGTAAGTCAAGTCCGTGAGAGTAATTATTGAGCGTGAAATCGGCGTGAAATGCCCTTAATTTACAGATTCAGGGGTGAAATCAACTCATTTGAATAATAACTATCAATAATCTGCGAATCTGCAGGTATCTGTGAACCAGCTGCAACAAAGCTATTTCGTATCTGTGAACCCTGCCCCACATGCGCTCCGGCCGAAATAATGCTCGCGCTGATCTGAACATTTTCACCAATGGTGCACTTATCTCCCACACTGGTTCCACCTCGTAGCTGCGCAGAGTCTGCAATGACAGCTGAATCAGCTGCCTTAAATTCTCCACCAACTAAGTGCACAGATCCTGCAAGTAGTGCCTTTGGTGTACCGATATCTAGCCAATAAGAATCTTCTATGTATCCATAAACTTTTTTGCCTGAAGAAACTAAAGCCGGAAATACTTCTCGTTCAACACTGACAACAGTATCTGCCGCAATTGTGTCAATTACTGAAGGGTGAAATACATAGGAGCCAGCGTTAATGGTGTTTGTGATTGGGTTATCCATTTTTTCTAAAAACGCGGTTACGCGACCATCTTTATCCACCGGCACACATCCATAGGCTCTTGCATCGCTTACATGAGTTAGGTGCAACGTAACATCGGCTTTATGGGCAACATGCTCTTGGATCTGCTTGGCTAAATTATGTGAAGTTAAAACATCACCATTAAATATTACGATGGGTTCTTCAGATCCGGCTGGTAAACCTAGCGCTGCTGCTGCATTTTTGATTGCGCCACCAGTACCGAGTGGAGTTTCCTCCACGGCATAGCGCACGTCCATCCCCCATTTTGAACCATCACCAAAATACGGTGTAAAAATCTCTGATAAATAAGATGTAGCTAAAACAATCTTTGTTATGCCTGCTCGCTTCGCCGCCATTAATTGATGCTCTGTCACAGGCAAACCTGCAATAGGAAGCATCGGTTTCGGAGTATCACGAGTGAGCGGCATGAGACGCGTACCCATTCCGCCGACTAGAAGAATTGCGACTGCCACTTACATTGCTTTCGAAGCTGTGATCCGTGCTGCAGCATCTGCTATTGCAGAATCAGTTGCGGTCATTGCAATACGAATGTGCTGTGATCCATCGGCTCCGTAAAATACTCCGGGCGTAACCAAAATTCCTAGCTGAGCTAGAGCCTCAACAGATTTCCAAGAATCTTCACTGCGCGTGCACCATATATAGAGTCCGGCTTCGGAGTGCTCGACCCTAAATCCGATTGATTCAAGAGCTGGCCTCAAATTTTTGCGGCGTTGGTTGTAGCGAGCGCGTTGCTCGTGTACATGCGAGTCATCACTGAGCGCCGCAACCATTGCGTGCTGAATTGGAAGTGGAACCATCATGCCCGCATGTTTTCTGATTTCAAGTATTTTCTTAATAAGCAATGAGTCGCCAATAACGAATGCCCCGCGATAGCCGGCCATCGAGGATCTTTTAGAGAGAGAATGAACAGCCAAAATATTTGAATTCTCTCCATTGGTGTAACTCAGTATCGAAACCGGTTCTGCGGTATCTCCAAATTCCAGGTAGCACTCATCGCTTACAACTGGTGAGTTATGGGACTTGGCGTATTCGATAGCAGCTCTTAACTCTGACTCTGTATGTACTCGCCCTGTTGGATTAGATGGTGAATTAATCCACGCTACATCTGAATCTGGCCAGGTTTTTGCATCGAGATCAACAGCAACAGGTTCGGCGCCAGCAATTATTGCTCCGACGTTATAGGTGGGATACGCAACTTTTGGATAAAGAACTTTTCTTGATCCTAAGAATGTTGGCAACCACGCAACAAATTCTTTAGATCCAATGAGAGGCAAAACATCGAAGTCACCCTTTATACCGAGGCGTTGTGTTGCCCACGCCTTAATGGCATCTCTTAATTGCGGCGTACCGGCAGTTAAGGGATAGCTTGGTGAATTCGAGTGATCGGCTAAAGATTGTTGAATGTGTTTTGGTGTTGG
Organism: Candidatus Planktophila sp.; assembly: GCA_044372035.1. Lineage (GTDB taxonomy): Bacteria > Actinomycetota > Actinomycetes > Nanopelagicales > Nanopelagicaceae > Planktophila. The sequence goes on from JBILSQ010000013.1 coordinate 10,727, forward strand.
ATCAACCGGAGTGCCTTGAGATAAATCGATTATTCCTGCCGGGTGTTTGCGCGCTAGATCTGCAAAGGGCGCTAATGCATCCCACGGAAAATCAGGAAGTTTCAGTGCACGCGCCTTTATTCGCTCTTTGCGGGAGCAGAAACAATGTCGGCGTGATCTTTATTTGTTGGGCCAACTTTTGCCGCTCCACCAGGTGAACCGAGTTCGACGAAGAATTCGCTGTTCACTTTTTGGAAGTCTTTCCACGGTCCCGGAACATCATCTTCGTAATAGATTGCTTCAACAGGACACACTGGCTCGCAGGCGCCGCAATCCACACATTCATCAGGCTGGATGTAAAGCATGCGATTGCCTTCGTAAATGCAGTCCACTGGACACTCTTCGATGCAGGACTTGTCCTTCACATCGATACATGGTTGGGCAATCACATAAGTCACGAGAACAGCCTCCCTGAATCTCTAGCATTCGGCCTTACAGCCATCTCTATAGCGCGATTGTAATGCGAAGCCCCAGTAACTCGCGACTTTGGCGAGGGCGATTATCGTTACACCTATGAAGGCTCCAATTGGCGCGCGAGTCAGTATTCGATTTCATGATCCCGAAGGTGGATTCCGCGACCTCGTTGGATATCTGGAGTCCGAGAATTCACTTCGTAATCGACATGGCGAGCTCATCGAATTTGATCGTGAAAAAATTGCGGTCTACAAGATTATTGAAGAAAAAAATCATGCAGCAGGCCATGGCGCACCCCTGTCATTGCGAATTCAAGAACTCGAAGAGGTTTTAACTAAGACATGGCCCGCACATCATCAGGAGTTATTCGGAAAGTGGTTGCTGCGAAGTTCTGGGAAATTCACGATGCGTGCAAACTCTGTATTGCCCATGGGAAAGGCGCCATATGGCGAACCCCAGACAGATATTGATGAAGCTATTTTATTTGTCATTGCACACTACAAAAATAAAAAACTCACTCCGACGTTTTCAATTCCACTGCCGACATACCGAGATCTTGATTCAAAACTAGCTGACAATGGTTGGATTGAGAGAATTCGTGCTCACGTAATGGTTGCAGATATAGAAAATATAGAACCTCTCTCTACAAAGTACACAGTTGCAATAACAAATGACTTTGATGACAGATGGTTATCGCTCCAAA
>JBILSQ010000095.1:0-3490 GCA_044372035.1 Candidatus Planktophila sp.
GCTGCCCGCACTAGGTGCCGGGATCATGGAGCAAGGCTACTGCTCTAACCTTACTTATTGTGAGTACAGCACTTGGCGCCGCAGGAGAACTGGCTATTCGTTCACTCATTGAACGCGCACCTCTAGCTAGTTCACTCGCTGCTGCCTTTAAAGCAGAAGGTTTCACACTGGCCTTAGTTGGTGGACCTGTGCGCGATGCAATTCTTGGTCGACTTGGAAATGATTTAGATTTCACAACTAATGCGCAACCACAAGATACAAAAAAGATTCTCTCTAAGTGGGCAGAAAATATCTGGGAAACTGGAATTGAATTTGGAACTGTTGCAGGTAAACGTGGTGACACTACTGTTGAAGTAACAACGTATCGCAGCGAAACATATGATCCACAGAGTCGAAAGCCAGAAGTTCAATACGGCAAAGATATTCATGGTGACTTATCTCGTCGCGACTTCACAATCAATGCAATGGCGCTCGAACTTACAACTGAGACACCAGAGTTTATCGATCCATTTTTAGGCCTTATCGATTTAGGCAAAAAATTATTGCGAACACCAAGTAGCGCAGAGCAATCATTTTCTGATGATCCGCTTCGCATGATGCGCGCCGCGCGTTTTGCCAGCCAACTCGATTTTGAGATCGCACCAGATGTTTTATCTGCAATGAAGTCGATGACAGAACGCATCTCAATTATTTCAGCAGAGCGAGTTCGCGATGAATTAACAAAGACTTTGATGTCAAAGAATCCGCGCGCCGGAATTACCATTCTTGTAGAAACGGGCCTTGCTGCAATTGTTCTGCCTGAGATTCCAAAACTTCAATTAGAAATCGATGAACACCATCACCATAAAGATGTGTACGAGCACTCATTAACAGTTCTTGAGCAAGCAATTGCACTAGAACATCGCTTAGATGGCCCCAACCTTGTGATTCGCCTTGCCGCTTTATTGCACGACATCGGAAAACCAAAGACTCGCGCACTTATCGATGGCGGCGGAGTTTCATTTCACCATCACGAAATAGTTGGTGCACGTCTTGCCGTTTCGCGCCTTAAAGCACTGCACTTTGATAATCACACAATCGAAGCTGTTGAAACCTTGATCGCGCTTCACCTTCGTTTCCATGGCTATGGAGATGGAGAATGGAGTGATTCTGCTGTTCGCCGCTATGTGCGTGATGCAGGTGAATTACTTACACATTTACACGTTTTAACTCGCGCAGATTGCACAACTCGTAATGCAAAGAAAGCTCAACGTCTTGCTGCGACCTATGACAGTTTAGAAAACAGAATCGCAGTATTGATGGAACAAGAAGAGTTATCAAAGATTCGCCCGGATCTAGATGGCGCACAGATAATGCAGATATTAGGTATCAAACCATCTGCAGATGTTGGCCGTGCGCTGGATTTCTTAATGGAAATTCGTTTAGAACGTGGACCAATCGGCGAGGAAGCAGCCACCCAAGAGTTACTGGCTTGGTGGAAAGCTAAGCCTTGAGATAAAACTTTTTTGGGCGCAGCAAACGAAGCGCAACCAATAAGTACATTGCACTGACAAGTGCCGGAACCCACGGTGTCACACCACTTGTTGGAAGCAATAGCGCTGCAATTAAACCGCCACTGACAATTGCGCCATTTACCAAGACGTCATAGACAGCAAATACGCGTCCGCGGTAATAATCATCGATCTTCGATTGCACCAGTGCATCATTTGTAACTTTCACATTTTGACCACATAACGCCACAAAGAAACCAGTAAGCGCAAGGGCTATTTCAGTCTGCGAAACAACGAGTATGAGTGGACCAAATGCACTCAAGAGCATTGACCATTTAATCCAACGATGGCGACCAAAACGTGCCACACCGTATGGAGCAGTAAGTGCGCCAATTGTTATTCCGATTCCTGCAATTGCTAAAACAATTCCAAAACCTCTTAATCCGTCTTCAGGATTATCCGGTGAATTAAAGGTATTTCGCTGCAACAAAAGCGCAGTTAATGTCAGAGCTGTAATGCCACCACGTTGCACGGCCGTTGCAAGAATTCCACGAATTGCATCTTGATGCGTGCGCAAAAAGGCAAAACCTTCGCGCATTTCAATCAAACCTTCTTTAATGCTCGCTTCCTTAACTTCATGCGGAAGCGGGCCAATTTCTTTACGTCCCAAACGCAACGCCATAAGTGATGCTGTGAGATAACCACCAGATGCGATTAAAACCAGCATTGCATCTGCGTGATCCGCAACTGCTAAAGAATCAAATAAGTTTCGAATTGCAACACCTAGACCGCCACCGAGAACAACTAATACCGAACCACCTGTGACAGCAAGTGCGTTGGCGCTAATGAGTGATTTAGATTCGATTACTAGTGGCAACCCAGCAGAAAGTCCGGCAAGAATTAAACGGTTAATACCAAATGCAATAAGAACAAAGACAGTTAATTCGACTCCAGTTTGTCCTGAAAAAACAAGCCAAGCAACAACTAATAAATTTATTCCACGAGCTGCGTTTGCAAAGAGCAGTGCACGTTGCCTTGAAACACGATCTAAAATTGTTCCAACGAATGGACCAACCAAGGAATACGGCAAGAGAACAACTGCAAATGCAATTGCCGCACTTAATGCATCAGCTTGGCGTTCTGGTGAGAATAAAACAAAGGATGCAAGTGCGCTTTGAAAGAGACCATCAGTTGCCTGACCGCTCCAACGCACCCCTAGCAATCGCGAGAGTCTGGGGTGGCGTAAAAGTTCCCAGAAATTCATAGGGCAAGCGTAGTTAGCGAACAAGGATTATTCTTGCCTATTATGAAGTCGCAACGCTCCTATATCGACTACTCACTTGATAAGCGCGCAACGCTTATGAAGTTATTTCGCGGTGTTGTCGATGCGTGCGATGCAGATCCGTATCTCATGAGAGCTGCAAAGTTTCACGGCGAAAGAGTTGATCGCAACTGCCCTGTCTGCAAAAAGACATCACTAGTTGAATTGCGTTACGCCTTTGGTGACCAACTTGGTCAGTATTCAGGTCGAATTAAAACTCCGGATGAACTTTCAGAGATGGAGAGTGAATTCGGTGAATTTCGTGTGTATATCGTTGAAGTCTGCCGCGACTGTTCCTGGAATCATTTGTCCGCATCTTTTGTTCTAGGAGATGGAATAGAACGCAAACCACCTCGGCGTGTACGCACGCTTGAAGATGAAGATTGGGTAAAGGGGTAATCTGTCGCCGTGCGCAAATTATTGATTAGAGCAGCGATTTTTGTGGGCGGATTTGGTTTTATCGCCGGCACAACGCTCTTTGCCTTTGCCTATTTCACGGTATCGATTCCGGATGCAAACGCATTCGTAAATAGCCAATCAACAATCATTCAATATTCAAATGGCGAAGAAATAGGTCGCGTCGGTTCTGAAAACCGACAGATTGTTCCGCTTGCAAAGATTCCGATGAATGTTCGTAACGCTGTTCTAGCGGCTGAAGATCGCAGCTTTTATTCAAACC
>JBILSQ010000014.1:0-11531 GCA_044372035.1 Candidatus Planktophila sp.
CCCTGTTCGAGTGCTTTACCTACCACAACAATAACTGGCGCACCGATTAACTCGGCATCTTTAAACTTAACTCCGGCACTTGAATCGCGTCGATCATCAAGTAATACAGTGATGCCTAAACTTTCCAATTCGGTGCCGATTTTTTCAGCAACATCAAAAGGTTTATCGTCTTTTCCGGTTGCAACGATATGCACTTTTGCTGGTGCAACCTCGATTGGCCATGAAAGACCTATTTCGTCATGAGTTTGTTCAGCAACTGCAGCAACTGCACGTGAAACACCAATTCCGTAAGAGCCCATTGTTACTACTTGTGACTTTCCATTTTGATCAAGAACCGTCAGATTCAAAGCTTCTGCGTACTTTCGTCCTAGTTGGAAAATATGTGCAATCTCGATTGCACGGTCAATAATCACAGGTTCTTTACAAGATGGGCACGCATCACCCGCACGTACTTCTGCAGATTCAACGTACGCATCCGGTGTGAAATCTCTACCGTTGACAACATTTCTTGCATGAGAATTCTTCTGATTGGCACCAGTCACCCACGCTGTGCCTGGAGCAATACGTGGATCTGCGTAGAGCGTTATTCCAAAACTCTTTGCATCTTGTGGCCCGATATAACCCTTTACGAGTTTAGGATGCTTTGCAAAATCTTCTTCTTCGAAAATTCTTAATTCAGTTATGCCAGTTAAGTTTGCTTGTAAACGCTTGAGATCAACTTCGCGATCACCCGGAACTAGAACTGCAATTGGTTTGTTATCTGCCATCAACATGACATTCTTTAAAGTATCGGCACCGGTATATCCCCCGCCGTACTGAGAGTTTAGGACTTCAACTAATGAATCAATCGTTGGAGTGTTCGGAGTATCTAAAACTTCGAGCGGCGGAAAATCCTTCTTCGCAGGGGTTTCCAAAACAGTTTTCATCGCCTCAACATTTGCTGCATAACCACATTTTTCACAGAGCACATAGGTGTCTTCACCTGTTGGGCATGGCGCTAAGAATTCTTCAGATTTTGAACCACCCATTGCGCCAGCCATTGCACTGACGATGTTGTACTGCAACCCTAAACGCTTAAAAGTTTTAACGTATGCGTCGCGATGTTTTTGATAGGAAACTTCTAAACCAGCATCATCGATATCGAAAGAGTATGAATCTTTCATGACAAATTCGCGCCCACGAATAATTCCACTTCGTGGACGTGGTTCGTCGCGATACTTTGTCTGTATTTGATAAATCGAGAGTGGAAGATCTTTATAGGATGAATATTCACCTTTGACCATCAAAGTAAACATCTCTTCGTGCGTTGGTCCTAATAAATAATCAGCACCTTTGCGATCTTGAAGGCGAAAGAGTTCTGGCCCGTATTCACTCCAGCGATTGCTCTCTTCATACGGTTCTTTTGGAAGCATCGCAGGGAAATGAACTTCTTGAAATCCTGCCGCGTCCATCTCTTCGCGAACAACTCTTTCGATATTTCTATAGGTGATATATCCAAGCGGTAACCATGAGTAAATTCCTGCTGCGATTCGTCTGATGTAACCAGCTCGTATTAAGAGTTTGTGGCTTGCGACTTCAGCATCAGCTGGATCATCGCGCAAAGTGCGCAGAAAGAGTGAGGACATTCGCAACATGGTGCGAGCCTACCTGAGGGATGGCGTGAGTTGTGTGAGGTTAGTGAACATCAACGGAAGGTTCGCCTGAAGATACTCCAGCGGCTTCCATCTCTTCGGCTAAACGCATTGCTTCTTCAATCAGAGTTTCAACAATTTGTGCTTCTGGAACAGTCTTAATTACTTGTCCCTTAACAAATATTTGTCCCTTGCCATTACCGGATGCAACACCGAGATCTGCTTCGCGAGCTTCTCCAGGTCCATTTACTACGCAACCCATAACTGCAACACGTAATGGAACTGTCATTCCTTGCAAACCTGCCTGCACTTTTTCGGCCAATGTGTACACATCAACTTGGGCACGACCACACGATGGGCATGAAACGATCTCTAGTTTGCGTTGACGCAAGTTAAGGGATTCAAGAATTGAAATACCAACTTTTACTTCTTCAACTGGTGGTGCTGACAATGAAACACGAATAGTGTCGCCGATTCCTTCAGAGAGCAGAATGCCAAAAGCTGTGGCGGACTTTATTGTTCCTTGGAATATTGGACCCGCTTCAGTGACACCTAAGTGCAATGGATAATCACACTTTGAAGCTAACAAGCGATAAGCGTTAACCATTGTTACGGGATCATGGTGCTTTACAGAAATCTTGATATCTGAAAAACCATGCTCTTCAAACAAACTTGCTTCCCAGAGTGCTGATTCAACGAGTGCCTCCGGAGTTGCTTTGCCATACTTTGCAATTAAACGTGGATCTAAAGAGCCTGCATTAACACCGATGCGAATTGGAATTCCAGCATCTCCTGCAGCTTTAGCAACCTCTTTAACTTTGTCATCAAATTGCTTGATGTTGCCTGGGTTAACGCGAACCGCTGCGCATCCGGCATCAATTGCTGCAAAGATATATTTTGGTTGAAAGTGAATATCTGCAATGACAGGAATCTGCGATTTCTTTGCAATCTGTGCCAACGCGTCGGCATCATCTTGACTTGGAACTGCAACGCGAACAATTTGGCATCCAGATGCGGTTAATTCGGCAATTTGTTGCAGCGTTGCATTTACATCTGCAGTTAGTGTCGTGCACATCGATTGAACGGAAACAGGTGAATCACTTCCGACTCCAACGCTTCCAACCTTTAGCTGCTTGGTCTTTCGACGTGGAGCAAGAGTTGGTGGTGGAGCTGAAGGAATTCCGAGATCGACCATGTCTTTATTCTGCCCTAATTCTTTTTCAGTTGCGACATGAGCACTAGAAATTGACCTGAATTGGATTGATGATGTCTGCAGCCAGAAGAAGAACGGTCAGCGCTGCGAGCAGAACAAAGACAACCATTGTGAATGGGGCTAATTTATTTACGTTAATTCCTTCGGGACGTGCTCTGCCTCTGATGCGCGCAATGAGTGCTCGAACTTCATCGGCAATCGCCACCGCCATATGCCCACCATCTAGTGGAAGTATCGGAAGCAAGTTAAATACACCAACAAAAAAGTTAAGGCTCGCAATGATTAATAAGAAGGTTTGAATACGTTCAGATGTACTTAAATTATCGCTGCTAGTTGCTTGGCCAGTTACTTGTGCAACGCCAATAATTCCGACTAATCCATTGGGATCTCGTTCTGTCCCTGAAACGGTTGCTCCCCATAGCGCTGGAATCTTTGATGGAAGAGAGGCGATTGCTTTTACGGCGCCAGATATGAACTCCCAAGAAACTATTGCAGCATTCTTAATGGAGGTAAATGGCGTATCTCGAACTAGGACAAATTCATTTACTATCCCGACAAATCCATACTCTTTGCCATCGATAACTCTGCTGGCCGGAATGACTGCGATGCTCTGAGTTTGTCCATTGCGGTCGATCTCAATAATGATTTCTTTACCAGCTGAATTTCTAATTACTTCAACATCAGATGTCCAGTTTTCTACAGGCACACCATTGAGCGAAGTGATGATGTCGCCAGGTTGTAGACCAGCGAGCAGCGCCGGAGATCGCGGATCAGTGTCGACGCATTCTGCATTTACTTGCGGAACGCACGGCGAAATCTGAGTAATTGTGTTTGTTTGTTTTGACGTTCCGATGCCTGCAAAAATAACAATGAGAATAATGAAACCCAAAACAAAGTGTAGAAAAGAACCTGCGCCAAGTACTATCAATTTGCGCCCCGAACTGGCTTTAAAGAATGCGCGTGACTCCTCACCTTCAGGCATCTGATCTGTCGAGCTCATTCCTTCAATGCGACAGTAACCGCCCGCGGGAATTGCCTTGATGCCAAACTCTGTTTCACCCCGGGTAAAGGACCAAATTCTCTTACCGAATCCGAGGAAAAACTCACTGACTCGCATGCCAAATTTCTTAGCGGTGAGGTAATGGCCGAATTCGTGAACCATGACAGAAAAGAGGAGTGCGATGACAAAAGCAACAATTCCAATAAAGTTCATTAAGAAACCATTCGTTCTAGTACTTCTCGGGCAACTGAGTGCGCATCTTGCTCGATAGCACTGACATCGCTTAAATCTCGAATAGCACTCGGAGTTGATCCACCGAGTCGTTGCACACTCTGTTCTACGCAATCCATGATTGATGTAAATGATATAGAGCCTTTGAGAAAAGCACCGACTGCAACTTCATTTGCTGCATTAAAAATTGCTGGTAATCCTCCCCCAAGTTCTCCACAACGCTTGGCTAATTCAATTGCTGGAAAGCGTTCATGATCTATAGGTTCAAAATTCCATGAATGTGATTGCTTCCAATCCATTGCAGGAGTTGCACCCTTCAAGCGCTCTGGCCAATTAATAGCGTATGCAATTGGGCCCTTCATATTTGGTGGACTGGCTTGGGCAATAGTGGCTCCATCAATGTATTCCACCATTGAATGAATAACGGATTGAGGATGAATGACTGCTTCAATTTTCGAATACTCCATCGAGTAAAGATGGTGCGCTTCAATAATTTCGTGAGCTTTATTAACCAGTGTCGCAGAGTTAACAGAAATTACTGGTCCCATGGACCACGTTGGATGAGCTAGTGCTTCATCGACCGTAACTGTTGATAAATCTTTTCGCTGACGAAATGGGCCACCGGATGCGGTCAGAACTAACCTTGAAACTTCATTACGCTTTCCAGACATCAAGCATTGCCATATCGCGCTATGTTCTGAATCAACAGGAATAATTTGATCAGGCTTGGCCAGTGACATCACGAAATCACCTGCTGCAACGAGTGATTCTTTATTTGCCAGTGCCAAGCGATTTCCTACTTTGATTGCGCTAACGGTTGCTGCCAAACCAATAGATCCAGTAATTGCGTTGAGAACAACATCGCAAGTAATCGAGGCAACCTGAGCCGCGGCATCTTGCCCATCGATGACTGTTACGCCCGGCAATGCTTCTCGAATGAGTTCCGCATTATGGATTGTGCCGACAACTCCAACGCTAAACTTTTTTGCTTGCTCAATAATTACTGTTGGGTTGTTTCCAGCTGAGGTTATGCCAACGACACGAAACTTGCCTGGATTGGCCGCAACTATTTCAAGGGCTTGGATACCTATAGATCCTGTTGAACCAAGAATCACCAGGTCTCTCATGTGGATATCTTCTCACGGCCAAAGTAGACTGGGGAAATGAGCACATTAACTACGGGTGTAGAACAGAAACGTAAAGTCGTCACCGCTATTCCGGGTCCAAAGTCCGAGCAAATTATTGCGCGCAGGGCCGCAGCTGTTTCAGCATCACTAGGCATGTCAATGCCTGCTGTGATCGAACGTGCTGGTGGTGGAATTTTGGTCGACGTCGATGGCAATCACATCATTGACCTTGGTGCCGGTATCGCAGTTGTAAATGTTGGTAACAGTGCGCCTCACGTTGTTGAAAATGTTCAACGCCAAGTTGAATTATTCACTCACACATGTTTTATGGTCGCTCCTTACCTTGGATACATCGAAGTATGCGAAGCGCTTAATCGTTTAACACCCGGAAAGTTTGCAAAGAAATCTGTACTTCTTAACTCTGGTGCTGAAGCACTTGAAAATGCTGTAAAAATTGCTCGCTCATTTACTAAGCGTCAGGCAATCATTGTCTTTGAACACGGCTATCACGGTCGTACAAATCTCACGATGGGTATGACAGCAAAGAACATGCCGTACAAAGATAGCTTTGGGCCATTTACTCCAGAGATCTATCGCATGCCAATGGCTTATCCATATCGTTGGGAAGGCGGCGCTGCTGCTTGTGAGAAAGACGCACTCGACGTTGTCATACATAAATTAGATAAAGAAATTGGTGGCAAGAACATCGCCGCAATCGTTATCGAACCAATTCAAGGCGAAGGTGGTTTCATCATTCCACCAAAGGGCTTCTTGCCCGGCTTAGCCAAGTACGCAAAAGATAATGGTGCTCTCTTCATCGCAGATGAAGTTCAGACAGGTTTTGCCCGCACAGGTCAGATGTTTGCATCAGAGGATGAAAACCTAGAGCCAGATTTAATTACAACTGCAAAGGGAATTGCTGGTGGTTTGCCACTTGCAGCAGTTACTGGTCGCGCAGATGTAATGGATTCCATTCACGCAAGTGGTCTGGGTGGCACATACGGTGGCTCCCCTGTTGCATGTGCTGCGGCGCTCGGTGCAATTCAAACAATTGAAGAAGACAAACTCGTTGATCGTGCCAAAAAAATCGGGACAATCATGAGTGATGAGCTCAACAAGATGAAAGCAAAGCACTCAATCATTGGTGAAGTTCGTGGTCGCGGAGCAATGCAAGCGATCGAACTCATTATACCTGGCGGCACAGAACCAAATACTGCGGCCCTTGGCAAAATTGTTAAATACTGCCAAGAAAAAGGCGTCTTGATTTTAACCGCCGGAACTTATTCAAACGTCATTCGTTTGATTCCACCGCTTGTAATTCCTGAAGATTTATTGCGAGAAGGTTTGTCTATTCTTGATGAAGCTTTAGCAACAGTCTAAAGAGTTAGCGATCTAATAAGTTTTGAGTAGGTGAGTACGGCTTACCTGATCTGCGCTTTGCAATTGCACTCAACGCTTCTAGAACAACACGGTTAGCAAGAATTGCAGTGATGTCTGCGTTATCAAACGGCGGAGCAACTTCGACAACATCGATGCCAACAACTGGCAGTTCTAGACAAATACGGCGCACTGCTTCAAGTAATTCACGACTCGTCATGCCACCTGGTTCGGGTGTTCCGGTGCCTGGTGCCATACCTGGATCTACAACATCGATATCAACGGATAAGAAAACACCATCGCACTGATCAGTTAGTCGAGCAAAAGATTCATCCAAAACAACGTTTAATCCTCTGTGATGAATTTCAGTCATTTCATAACTGCGCATACCTTGATCGCGCATCCAATCGAGTGTTTCATTTCCTGGCCAATATCCACGCAATCCAAGTTGCAAGAAGCGGTCGCCACGAACAGCACCAGATTCAATCAGACGTCGCATCGGTGTTCCGTGACCTTCAAGTGCACCGAATTGTGAATCTCCAGTATCAGCGTGTGCATCGAAGTGAATCATTGAGATTTTTCCTAATCCGCGGTGTGCAGCAATTCCTGCAACGTCGGCGGATGCAATGGAGTGGTCCCCACCAAGAATGACAGGAATAATTCCTGCGCGTGAGATTTTTTCTGTCGCAACTGCAAGTACTTCAAGAGATTTCTTTAAATCTCCCCCTGGCATTAACAAGTCACCAGCATCTAAAACTTTAAGATCTTTTAATCCATCAGTGCGAAGTGCCATGTGTGGACGTTCGCCATCATGTGGCATGTAATCCCCGCCACGAATCGCTTGTGGGCCAAACTTTGCACCTGAGCGATGTGATGTTCCGCTATCAATTGGTGCTCCAACAATAATTACATCGGCGCCTTGATATGTTTTTGGATCATCAAGATCGCATTCACCAATGCCAAGAAATGTGAATTTTGGACCATACATGTTGCCGAGGTTTGCCATGGGTTAAGAATACGACCAATTAATTAAGAATCGAAACCTAAACCGAGGCGATCTAAGAGTTTGAGCCAGAGATTTCGTTTGCCATCATGCTCATCGGCGTAGTTAATCGACCATTGGGTGAAGCGGATAAATAGAAATCTAAATGGTTCGGGTGGAAATGGAAGCGGTTTTCTGCGAACCATTTTTAGTCGAGTACGTTCAGTGTCTAATCCATCAACAAGATCAAGTAGAACTTGTGCGCCAAATCGAGTAGATGCAACGCCCAGGCCAGTAAATCCAAGAACGTATGCGACTCGCTTACGGTATGCACGACCCCAAAATGGTGAGAAGCGAGAGCATGTATCAATTGCTCCACCCCAACCGTGGGTGAATTTAATTCCCTTGAGTTGTGGGAAAGTTTCTAAAAAATCAGCTGCAAGATAAGCATAAGTTTCAGCATCAGTTTCATACTCTTGTCGCGCTTTTCCGCGGAAGTGATAAATGGCGTCATATCCGCCCCACAAAATCGCACCTTCTGAAGTCACTCGGTAGTAATGGAATTGGTTACCAGCTTCGGACATTCCTTCTTTGCCGGCCCATCCAATTGCTTTCCATTGCTCTGGCGTTAATGGTTCTGTGACTACTTGAAAGTCATAAACAGGAATCACATATTTGCGAGCACGTTTAATCAATGATTTAAAGACATTCGTGGCAAGTGCAACCTTGTCGGCGTACACACTTCCATAAGCTGTATGAACAAGAATTCCATCACTGGTGCGCTCAAGCCATTCAACTTTACTATTTTCATAAATTTTGACTCCGAGTTTGAGGCAAACCTTTTCTAATCCCCACACCAATCGGGCTGGATCAACCAGGGCTGTGCCATCGGCATCCCATAAACCACCCTTATAAATTGGTGAGTTCACACGAGCTTGAACTTCGGCTTGAGACAGGACTTCAACGTGATCGCCGTATTGATTGCGAAGATCTGCCTCTTCTTTCATTCCATCTAATTGCCAATCCTTTACTGCAACGCGAAGCTCGCCAGTTCGTTGCCAATCACAATCAATTCCATACTTTTTAATTGTTGCTTCGATCTCGTTGAAATTTTCACGCCCCATGCGTTCAAGGTCTTGCATGTCATCTTTGAATCGGCGATAACCATTAATGAAACCGTGGGTAAGGGAGGAGTTACAGAATCCACCGTTGCGTCCAGATGCGCCAAAGCCAGTTTCGCGTTGTTCAACAATGATAACTTCGCGTTCTGGATTACGTTCTTTTGCAAGTAACGCGGTCCATAGACCGGTGTAACCAGCTCCAACAATGCAGAGATCCGTAGTCACATCACCAACAAGAGTTGGATGTGGTTCTGGTTCTAGTGGATCTGCATCAAGCCAATAAAGTTCTGGCTGCATTACGGAGAGGTGTTTAAGAATGTGGGGGTCGATGTCTGACATCGCGCTATCCGGCCTTAACCGGAATCACCCCTTCAATCACAAATCGTAGTTGGCCCGGGTCCTCCGGAGTCCTAACCCCATAGTGCAGATCTTAGATATCTATCTGTAGTTCGCTATGGCTTATTGCAAAGATTAGCGTGCTTTTCTCCGGCTGACAAGTTGCGCCACGATAACTATGGCTAACGCTAAGAAAAACATCGCAGAAGCAATCACGTTGGCTTGTGCAGGGATTCCACGTGCTGCCGATATATAAACAAACTTAGGGAAGGTAATTAAAGTTCCAGAGTTGAAGTTGGTAATAATAAAGTCATCAAATGAAAGACTAAAGGCCAGTAAAGCAGCTCCTGCAATTCCAGGTGCAACCAATGGCAACGTAACTCTACGGAATGTTTCAAGTTCATTGGCATAAAGATCCATCGCAGCTTGTTCAAGTCGTGGGTCAAGGGATGCGATACGAGCTTTTACTGTCACCACAACAAAGGAAATGCAAAATACAACGTGGGCAATAACAGTTGGCCAAAAGCCTGGATTAATGCTGAAAACTAAGAACAGAGAAAGCAGCGAAGCGCCTAAAACAATCTCAGGTGTTGCCATTGGTAAAAAGATAAGCAAGTTAGAGCTAGAGCGGCCCTTGAATTTGTAACGTCCAATAGCAAAGGCGATCATTGTGCCTAAAATTGTTGAAAATACGGTGGCGAGCAAACCAATCTTTATTGAATTTCCGAGTGCGTTACACACTTCTGGAGCTCCACATGGATTCTGCCAATTACTTAAGGTGAAGCCCTTCCAGATTAAATTACTCTTGCCTGAGTCATTAAATGAGAACGCGAAGGTGTAAGCAACTGGAATAAAAAGATAGGTGAAGCCAAAGATCATATAGATGCGAAGCATGTTTCGACCAAACCACCGGGAGAAACGGGCGTTAAGCGGAATGGTTGGAATGGAAGCGTCCTTAATCTTCTGGCTCATACCAACTCCTCCGTTCCTGCTTTACGGATATATAAAGTAACAAGAATCAAAATAGCTACCATCAGAGTAAATGAGAGCGCAGCCGCGGTTGGATAATCAACAATCTTGAAATAGCGCGACTCAATAACATTGCCAATCATCTTTGTATTCGGGCTTCCCAAAATCGCAGCGTTTACGTAATCACCTGCTGCAGGAATAAATGTCAGCAGAGTTCCTGCAACAACTCCTGGCATTGAAAGGGGAACAGTTACACGACGAAATGCAGTAAGCCCATTGGCGTAAAGATCACCGGCAGCTTCAATAGTGCGCGGATCAATGCGCTCGAGTGATGCATATAAAGGCAGAGTCATAAAAGGTAAGAAGTTATAAGTCATACCCGCAACAACTGCTATCGAAGTAGAAGTAAGGGTGGTCTGTTCTCCGATGATGCTTAATGCACGAAGGCCAGGAACAACAAAGCCTTCTTCGCCCAAAATCTGCTTCCAGGCAACGGTGCGTAGTAAGAATGATGTAAAGAATGGAGCTACAACTAATACAAGAAGAATGTTTTTGTATTTTCCTGATTTAAAGGCGATTGCGTAAGCCAGCGGGTAAGCAATTGCTAAGGCAAATATTGTGGCAAGTGTTGCATAGAGAAAAGATCGACCAAACTGTTCCTTATTCTCTATAAACGCTTGGAAGTAGTTAGAAAAGGCCAGTGTTTGTTCGTATTCGCCCGTGTCTCCACCCGATATTGGTGTTTGGGTTGATGTTTGAGCAAGGTTAATAATTGGCAGAATAAAGAAAGTAAAAAGGAAAGCAAAACCTGGAAGAAGAAGCAGGTAAGGAACGCGCACCTTTGGAAAGGACACGTTATTCCGCCTCTAATTCCTCAGGATTAACTTCTGTGCCGGCTTCAATGTCTTCATCTCCACGCAAACCAAATGTAAAGTTTGGCTCCCACGAGATGTTTACTTCATCGCCTTTATCAAATGGTGCAACACCGTCATCGTTTTGTTCAAAGACCATAACTTCCTGGCCCCAAGGCATTGCAACCACGTACTGCGTACTCACGCCAATGTAGGAAACATCTTCGATGTGTCCACCAGTTAAAACATTTCCCTTAACTGGAGTGACTAGGCGTGAAATTCTAAACTTCTCCGGACGGATACCAGCGTAGAGTGAATTATCAACAGCATGACTGCGCTTTTTTGGCATAGAAATCTTTTGGCCATAGAGATCAACTACTAAGTTATCTCCATCATTGCCATCAATTTTGCCTTTAATTAAATTAGATTGACCTAGAAAGTTAGCAACAAAAGCTGTTTCGGGATTGTCATAGAGATCTGCAGGAGATCCCATCTGTTCAATCTTTCCCTCATTCATCACTGCAATCGTGTCAGCCATAGTCATGGCCTCTTCTTGATCATGCGTTACGTGAACGAAAGTTAGACCAACTTCACGCTGAATCCACTTGAGTTCGATTTGCATTTGACGACGTAGTTTTAGATCAAGTGCGCCCAATGGTTCATCAAGGAGCAACAGTGCAGGACGGTTAACGA
>JBILSQ010000096.1:0-3418 GCA_044372035.1 Candidatus Planktophila sp.
GCATGGGTGTACTGCCGTTGCAATTTAAGAATGGTGAAAATGCACAATCATTGGGATTACGTGGTGATGAAGTATTTGAAATTCACGGCATCACAGAACTGAATTCTGGAACAACCCCTAAGGAAGTTACAGTTAAAGCTGGCGAGAAAACTTTTAGCGCTCTGGTCAGAATTGATACTCCAGGAGAGGCTGATTACTACCGCCACGGTGGAATCATGCAGTACGTATTGCGTTCACTTCTTGGATAGTGTGCTTATTTTGCATCCCCGTTCTAGAATGGGGATGTGATTTCAGATATCCATTCGCCTAAAGATTTGGGCGGCCTTAGCCATGATGAGCTCAATACACTCGCGGCTGAAATCCGTGGATTTCTTATTGAAAAAGTTACTAAAACTGGTGGTCACTTAGGGCCTAATTTAGGTGTCGTAGAACTAAGCATCGCGATTCATAGAATTTTTGAATCTCCCAAAGATGTCATTCTCTTTGATACCGGCCACCAAAGTTACGTACACAAGATTTTAACTGGACGCAGCGAAGGTTTTGATCTACTTCGTCAACGAGGTGGTCTTGCTGGATATCCAAATCGTTCTGAAAGTATTCATGATGTTATTGAAAACTCCCATGCATCAACAGCACTTTCATGGGGCGATGGAATCTCTCGAGGATTTTCACTCAGTGGCCAAGATGATCGCACCGTCGTCGTAGTTGTTGGAGATGGTGCATTAACTGGTGGAATGTCTTGGGAAGCTCTCAATAACATCGCTGCTTCAGAAACTCAGAAACTTGTCATTGTTGTTAACGATAATGAACGTTCGTACTCTCCAACTATTGGTGGTTTGGCAACGTATCTCTCAACTCTGCGTGCTACTCGCGGCTATGAGAAATTCTTGGATTGGGGCAAAGAGATTCTTTCTCGTACCCCAGTTGTTGGTGCTCCAATTTATGGCACGTTGCATGGGATGAAAAAAGGAATTAAAGACATCGTTGCACCCCAAGGAATGTTTGAAGATTTAGGGTTGAAATATCTAGGACCTTTTGATGGCCATGACATTGATGTCATGGAGCGAGCACTTCAAAAGGCTAAAGAGTTTGGTGGCCCAATACTCGTTCATGCCATTACAGAAAAAGGCCGTGGCTATGCACCCGCAGTAGAGGATGAGGCAGAGAAATTTCATGCTGTTGGAATTGTTGATGCCGACACAGGATTGCCAGTTAAGAAAAGCTCTGCATCATGGACATCAATTTTCGCCAATGAACTGGTAGAAATTGCAAGAGAAAGAAAAGACATTGTCGCTATCACAGCTGCGATGCTCGGACCAACGGGGTTGGATAAGTTTCAAAAGGAATTTCCTGAGCGCACGATTGATGTTGGCATTGCCGAACAACACGCAGTTACAAGCGCTGCCGGCTTGGCGTTTGCAGGAATGCACCCAGTAGTCGCCGTATACGCAACATTTCTTAATCGAGCATTTGATCAAATGCTTCTAGATGTTGCGCTGCACAAAGCGGGCGTAACTTTTGTTTTAGATCGCGCGGGTATTACCGGAGATGATGGCCCTTCGCACAATGGAATTTGGGATCTAGCGCTAACAGGAATCGTGCCAACGCTTCGAGTTGCTGCTCCACGTGATGGTGCACGCGTGAAAGAAACTTTACGAGAAGCACTAGAAGTTAAAGATGCTCCAACACTTATTCGTTTTCCAAAGGGCGCAGTAGTAGCTGACATTCCTGCTTTTGAGCGTCGTGATGACATTGACGTTTTGTACCGTGGCGAAAGTGCGGATGTTCTGCTCATCAGTATTGGTGCAATGGCGAGCATGGCTGTAGAAGCTGCTTCTCAGGTATATCGCGAAGGTGTCGGAGTAACAGTTATTGATCCACGGTGGGTTAAGCCACTTCCACAATCACTTGTAACTATGGCTCAGCGATATAAGAGTGTTGTTGTCATTGAAGATGGAATTCGACACGGTGGCATTGCCAGCACAGTTTCAGAGTTGTTTAGGGATGCAGGATTACAAGTTCCAATTCATTCCATAGGTGTGCCACTAGAATTTTTGGAGCACTCTAAGCGCGACGAAGTTTTGCAAGATCTTGGTATTACCGTGCAAAACATTACGCGTTCAATTGTTGAGTGGAGCAGTAGCCTTAAGGAAGAGATGCAATTCCCGGTTGATGAAAACGCTTCCCGGACACAGATTCGCTAATTCCTTCACGATCTAAGTACGGCAAAATTCCACCGAGGTGCATTGGCCATCCAGCGCCAAGCAGCATGCACAAATCAATTTCAGCAGGAGTTGCTACGACGCCTTCGTCGAGCATCATGCGAGCTTCTTCTGCAAGTGCCTTGAGTGCACGTAATCGCACTTGCTCTGCAGTAGATGCGTTCTTTCCGGCAACGATGAGTGCAACAGCTTCAGGGTTTGCAACTAAAGCACCTTTGTCATCTTTAATGTAGAAGGTGCGAATACCTGCTTTGACCATTGCTTGCATCGTTGGAGAAATTTTGTAACGAGGTCCCAGATTCTTGTTCAAAGTTTCAGAGACGTGCAGCGCAACGCCTGGACCGACAAGACCCAGTAACTCAAATGGTGACATCGGAAATCCAATTGAACGCATTGCATTATCAGCAACTTCTGGGGGAGTTCCTTCGTCCATCGCATCAGTAATCTCGCCCATGAAGCGTGTTAACAAACGATTTACAACAAAACCAGGAGCATCTTTTGTAATAACCATCGTCTTTTTTAACTCTTTACCAACGTTGACAGCTGTTGCTGTAGTCGCATCATCTGTCTTACTTGTTCGAGCAACTTCTAGGAGTGGCATGATTGCAACCGGATTAAAGAAGTGGAATCCGACCACACGCTCTGGATTCTTTAATCCTTCACTCATGGCTTCAACAGAAAGCGAAGAAGTATTAGTCGCAAGAACACACTCGGGGGACACAATAGACTCTAATTTTTTGAACAGATCTTGTTTCAGTGAGAGTTCTTCGAAAATAGCTTCGATAACAAAGTCGCATCCTGCAAAGACACTCTGATCGGCCGATCCTGAGACGAGTGCTGAAAGTCGATCTGCACTCTCTTGTGACATGCGACGTTTTTCAACAAGTTTGGCTAATTCTGCGCGAACCCACGCAACGCCTTTATCCGCACGAGCTTGATCAATATCTGTCATGACTATAGGACACTTTAAGTTGCGCAAAAATAAGAGGGCTAGTTGTGAAGCCATTAATCCAGCACCAACAACTCCAACCTTCGTTACTTTACGTCCAAGAGCGGGCTTTGGTGCGCCTTCAACTTTCTTTCGCTTTTTCTGAATCAAATTAAATGCGTAAAGAGATGCACGCAATGGATCTGACATCGTCAAATCTGCAAGCGCTAAATCCTCTGCATCAAATCCACTAGAGCGTGTGGCAGTA
>JBILSQ010000097.1:0-3415 GCA_044372035.1 Candidatus Planktophila sp.
TCGCAAAATCTGGAGCGCTAGTTTATGTAATTGACTCATCAATTCAATCTGGTCAGGGCCCAGTAAAGGTATTTCCATCTGATGTAAGCAGTGACCCTCGTTATTTAAAGGCACCAAGAGCACTCGGTGAATCTGTAACTACTGAGGGTATAACGGTTAAAGTTACCAAATCAGATGATTCTGGGGATACAGTAGAAATAAGTAAATCATAAATTATTGATTGTGAGCGGTGTGAGTATTGCCTAAGCGTCGATTCTGTCGCGATCGATTTCAGCTGTAGAAATAAACTCTTTACGTGGGGCAACATCATTGCCCATCAATAATTCAAACATTGATTCAGCAGCTGTTGCATCTTTTATTGTGATGCGGCGAAGGGTGCGTGCATCTGGGTCCATTGTGGTTTCGCGTAATTGATCCGCGTCCATCTCGCCAAGACCCTTATAGCGCTGGATTGGTTCTTTCCACTTCTTGCCAGCCTTCTTTAAATCTCCAGTTACTTTACGCATCTCATCATCTGAGTATGTGTAGATGTACTCACCCTTTTTGCCACCAGTACCCATTGTTTCAATGCGGTGCAGTGGTGGGATTGCGGCAAAGACGCGACCATCATCGATCATCGGCTTCATGTAGCGATACAAGAGTGTGAGCAACAAGCAGCGAATATGTGCGCCATCGACGTCCGCATCTGACATCAAAATGATTCGGCCATAGCGTGCATCATCTAACTCGAATGACTTGCCAGAGCCAGCACCGATAACTTGAATGATGGATGCGCACTCTGAGTTATCGAGCATCTGAGAAAGTGAAGCTTTTTGTACGTTAAGGATTTTGCCGCGAATAGGCAAGATCGCCTGGAACTCAGAGTTACGGGCAGCCTTGGTTGTGCCGAGGGCTGACTCACCTTCGACGATGAATAGTTCTGTGCGGTTAACATCTTCAGAGCGACAATCCGAAAGCTTTGTTGGAAGAGATGAGGATTCGAGTGCATTCTTTCGACGTTGCAGATCTTTGTGGGCGCGAGCTGAAATACGTGTGCGAGATGCGCCAGCAACTTTTTCAAGAATAAGGCGCCCATTGGCTTTATCAACTCGACGAGTTGTATTGAAAAACTCTTTCATCTTATCCGCCACAACAGCAGAGACAATTCGTGTGGCAGCTGCGGTTCCGAGGACTTCCTTTGTCTGTCCTTCAAATTGTGGTTCTGACATACGGACAGTGATGACTGCAGTCAGACCTTCGAGAATGTCATCTTTAATGACATCTGCTTCGTTGTTCTTCAGAGTCTTTGTTGAACGCAGCGCTTCGTTAAAGGCCTTGGTGATTGCGCGTTCAAATCCCAGTACGTGTGTTCCACCCTTTGGCGTTGCAATGATGTTTACGAATGAACGTTGAGTGTTATCAAAACCATTGCCCCACTTCATGGCGATATCTACTTCCATATCGCGTTCTACTTCGGTGGAAACCATATGACCCTTGTCATCTAGGACGGGAACTGTCTCTTGATAGTGACCTGTGCCGTAGATGCGAATGACATCGCCGATTGGCTGATCTGGTTGTAAGAATTCGCAGTATTCGGATATTCCGCCCTTGTGATAAAACGACTCTGTGGTCTTTGCTTTTCCACGGTTGTCATTAACAGTAAGTGTTAATCCTGGAACCAAGAAAGAAGTCTGACGCGCACGAGCGTACACATCTTCAATATCTAGTTCGGCTTCCTTTAAGAAAATCTGCTTATCACTCCACCATTTGATGCGTGTGCCTGTGACCTTGCTAGAAATTTTACCGATAACGCGTAATCCAGACTTTGGTGTGAACTCTGCCTTTGGTCCATCGCCATCGAAAATACCTGCAACGCCACGTTGAAAGGACATCCAATAAATCTTGCCATCGCGATCTACTTCGGCATCGAGTCGCACAGCAAGTGCGTTTACAACTGATGCACCCACACCGTGAAGACCACCGGAGGCCGCATATGATCCGCCACCGAATTTTCCACCTGCGTGCAATTTTGTAAGTACAACTTCAACACCTGTAAGTCCAGTCTTTGATTCTTTATCTACTGGAATACCGCGACCATCATCGTGTACTTCTACCGAACCATCTGATTCAAGATTAATTTCAATTTTTTTACAGTGACCAGCGAGTGCTTCATCGACTGAGTTATCAATAATTTCCCACAAGCAGTGCATCAGTCCGCGAGAATCGGTAGAACCGATATACATTCCGGGGCGTTTGCGAACTGCGTCTAGTCCTTCAAGGACTGCTAAATCTTTTGCGGTATAGCTCTCCTGCGAGATATTCGCATCTTCTTTCTTGGAGGCCACGGTGGCAAAGGTTATCTTTCAATACGCCAAAGCCGTGGGTAACTCGCCGCAAAAGTCTCACAATATGAATTTCGCCGAGAATCGAGCATATTCACACACAAAATTAAAGAAAAAGAGCAATATTAACGAGCGGGGAATAACCAGACATGGTTTGATGTTCCATAGAAAGAGCACCACCCACCACTTCCCGATTGAGAACGGAGAGAGATATGTCAGAACAACTGATTCTAGAAGCTGTACCTCTTAACGCCCTTGACCGATGCGATCGTTGCGGAGCCCAGGCATATGTACGCGCCGTGCTTCTCTCTGGCGGAGAACTCTTATTCTGTGGACACCACGGCAAGGAATACGCCGAAAAGATTCGTCCAATTGCTGCAAAGATTCAAGACGAGACTTCTAAACTCGTTGAATCCCCTGCTGCTAATTAAAAGAAACTTCCTCTTTCTTATTTAACTAAGCCTTCATGAGTATTACTCTCATGTAATGGCTATACAGATAAGTAAGCCCTTCTCGGCTCCAAGGCCCGCTGAGTACGCCCCTATTCCTGCGCCAATAATGCGCAATCAATGGAGTGGCGATGAACGTCTACCTGGACCAAACCCAATTTTTTCAGATCTACTTACGCCAACGTTCATCATTAACACTCCAAGCTTTTTGCTATCGATGCAGAAAAAATATGGAAATGCGTGTTCGTTCTTTCTCTCCCGCCGGTTATTTATCGGACTCTTCTCTCCTGCTGCGGTGCACGAAGTAACAGTTGCTCAACAGCATAAATTTGTAAAAGGGGTTGGATTCGCGCGTATGCGAAAGGTTTTGGGTGAAGGGTTACTGACTAACGAAGAGCCAATTCATCTTGCGCATCGACGCATGATGCAGCCACCATTTCATCATGGAAATTTAGATGCATACGTTGCAATCATGCACAATCTCATTACTGAGCACACTGAAAAATGGAGAGAAAAATCTTCAGTCGATATCGCTCCAGAAATGATGGAGCTCACCCTTGAAATCGTCTCTCGCTGTCTCTTTGGATTAGATTCACATGAATACACAAAGATCATCGCAGAGTCCATGGAGGTAGCAATTGATCG
>JBILSQ010000098.1:0-3370 GCA_044372035.1 Candidatus Planktophila sp.
GCCAGAGTTCGCTCGAAAACGCCTTTGCCTTCATGAACTAACGCTTCACCTTTTTTGGTGATTCGAACCGAGTAGGAACCTGTTGTGAATTCAACTAAAACATTTGCATAGCCGCTATTAATTAATTTAAGAATTGCTGTGGCATCTACTTCAATGTTCTTTGTGGTGTCCTGCTTAGCTTCACTCAGCACGAGTTGTAGTTTCAAGCCATCTTTGAGTTGAACTGGACGAATATCTATGCGTTCAAAGGCGGTCTGCATGTTTCTGCGACGACCTGAAAGGACTGCACGGACAAAGTTTTCTTTATCTTGAATTAACTCTGTGGCTCTGGCGAATGCAACTTCTAGTTCGAGCGACATTGCTCAAGTGTAAGGCTTATTTAACTGGCAGTTGAATTTGAATTGCCAGACCGCCGAGTGGGCTCTTCGATAATGAAATGCTTCCTGAGTGTTCTTTAACAATTGCCGCAATAATGCTTAATCCCAGACCGCTTCCACCCGTATCGCGAGAGCGTGAACGATCGAATCTTTCGAATTCGTAACTAGCTTTGTTGTACGCATCTTCTGGTAGTCCTGGACCGCCATCTTCAATGCGGATATGGATTTCTTTGCCTTTGCTCTTAAGTTGCACACGCACCGGTGCATTTGCCGGTGTGTGACGTTTAATGTTTGAGAAAATATTTTGGATTAATCGATCTATGTGATCACTTGAAGCCTTGAACTGTAGTTCTGGTTCGATCATAGATTCGATATTGCGATCTGGTGAAAGAATTTGGAAATCCTTTAGGTGTGTGAGCAAAGCAGATGAGATGTCATAAGCCTCGAAATCAAGATGTGTAGCCTCGTTGAGTTCGGCCGTTAGCAATAAATCATTGATCAGAGATTCCATGCGCTTAACTTCGTGGTCTACTCGTTGGAAAGCTTTATCTTGATCTTCTTTAGCTGCAATTTTATTGGAGCCCAATAACTCTGAATAACCCTTGATTACCGTCAGCGGAGTCCGTAATTCATGTGCGGCATCACTTAAGAATCTCTGCATACGAACCAAGGATTGTTGTTCAAGTCTGCGTGAGTTATTTCGAAGCAACAAGAACGAGAACGCAAGAGCAATCATGTTTGCACCGAAAATCAGAGCTAAAAGCCGTGCAATGTTTTCGCGCCACTCTTTCTCTAAATCTGCGGTAGATATAGCAACTACCAAGAACTCATCCTCGGGCAGCGGGATTGAACGCATGCGATAAGGATTATCTGAGTTAACTGAAATAGATCGCACAATAGATGCGCTGATGTTTTTTGCCGAGGTATCTAATACGAATTGCTCTGAAGATTCGGTGAGTGAAATCTGTTCACCACCCGGTGTAACCAGAACAACGGTTGCATCGATTCTGCCAGCATCTAGTGCAAAGAGTGCGGCATTGAGTAAGTCATCTTGATTTTGAAGAGCATTTTGAATGACAAAATCTAATCGGGAATCTACTTGGCGAAGAGCAGCGCGATGTGAGTCATCTAAAGCAAATCCACCAATTCCGAGAGAAACCAACGTTGTAATCAGGATCGAAAAGAAGGTAACTCGGAAGCGTTGATTCATTATTTACTTCGGCTCCAAAATTTGAAAACCAACTCCTCTGATGGTCTTGATGCCTTCAAATCCGTCGCGGTGTAACTTCTTTCGTAAGTATGAAATGTAAGTATCAACAACGCTCGTTTCTGACTCAAAAGTAATCCCCCACACATCATCTAAGAGTACAGATTTGCTCAGAACGCGACCTTTATTTTCAAGCAGAATTGCAAGTAGTCGAAACTCAGTCGGAGAAAGATCCACGAGATCTTCATTGAATGTCACCTGGTGGGTTTCTTCATTGAGCGTTATTGGTCCACACGATAAAGATGCAGAGACAGAAGAAACTTTTGATGTTCGACGCAAGATTGCTTTAACGCGCAGCAATAGTTCTTCTAGGCCAAATGGCTTCGTTACATAATCATCGGCGCCTAATGAAAGTCCGCGAGTGATGTCGGCACGATCATTTCTAGCTGAGAGCATCAGTACAGGTGTCATATCGTTTTGAGAGCGCAAGCGTTCTACTAAATCAAAACCATCCATGAGTGGCATATTGATGTCGATGATGAGTAAATCAGGTTTGGCGGTTCGTAAGAGTGTTAAGGCGGACATGCCGTCATTGGCCTGAAGGGTTTCAAACTCTGCGATACGTAATGCATCGCACACCAATTCACGGACATTAGCTTCGTCGTCCACGACCATAATTTGAGGAGCCATGGCTATACCTTCGCACATCTTTGCTTCTCTGTAACTAACTTTTGGTGTTTTCTATGCATCTCACAGGAGGTTCACAAAGAAATCTTCTACACTTTTGCCCATGGCAATCCGTGCCCGCAATCTCGGCATAGCAACACTCATAAGTGCTGCACTTTCTTTTTCTCTCCTTACACCTGCGATTGCAGATGATGATCGAAGTAAATCTAAGCCATCAGCGAAGATGGTTTTCAAAAATGCAAAAGAGAAATTGAAATACGAAATAGATTCTTACAAAGCTGCTATCGAGGCTCGACAAGAAGCTCGCGAAGAGATTAATGAAATCTTCAAAAATGCAATTAGGAAAGTAACTGCTGAAGCAAAAATTGCCTTGATGAGTGCAACTACGGCTGAGCAGAAATTGATCATCATGAACGCCCTTAAGAATGCACGCACTGAAGCCGTAGCCGCGCGCGATGCCGCACTCGCAGCCCTTGGTGCGCTGCCAACTCCACCTGCTGAGCTAAAGAAAGACGAAAAGAAACGCAATTAAGAGAAAGACTCCGATTTTGCGGTAGCCTCCTCCACATTCATTGGCGAATACCAATTGTGAAGAGAAGGTTAATTACTTGGAATCTGCAACCGTTTGGCTTGTAACCGTTGGAATCCTTTCAATAGTCATCGCCTTTGACTTAGTGATGGCAATATTAAGAAGAGATAAAGAAACAACGATTACTGAATCTGCAATCTGGACTGTGATTTACGTAAGTGCGGCAATTGTGTTCGGCATATTGATGCCAAACTGGGTGGAATCGCCAACTGCTCGCCCAGAGTTTTTTGCTGGCTGGTTAACTGAGTATGCGCTCTCTGTAGATAACATTTTCGTCTTCGTTATTATTCTTGCCAGACTTAAAATCGATAGTAAAAAACAGCAGCTTGTGCTCTTGCTCGGAATCATCATCGCTTTGTTATTGCGTGGAGGATTTATTGCAGCAGGCGCCGCAATTATCTCTCGTTTTCAAAGTGTCTTTTTCATATTTGGCGCATTTCTTATCTTTACAGCGATTCAGCTCATTCGCGAAAGTGGCCATGACGAAGAAGTTAAAGAGAGTCGAATTGA
>JBILSQ010000099.1:0-3345 GCA_044372035.1 Candidatus Planktophila sp.
GGGCCAGCAACACGAGCGCGAATAAGTTCTGAACTATCTGCAAGCTTTACAACCAACATTGCATCGTGACCGTAATAATCCAATTGAATTAATGTGCCACTAACTCCATTAGAAGAACTCTTAGAAATCAAGATTTCTTCTGGGCGAATAACAATGTAGCCATTGCTTTTCATTGCAGCTTGGGAAGTTGAACCATTGGATGCAATTGCATATCTGGTGCTTCCATCTGCAGATTGCTCGGCATCTAAAATCAGCGCATCACCAGTGCTTGCCGCAACTGAAGGCGAAATTGGTGATTCATAAACTTCTTCAGGAGAACCATATTGCGCAATCTTTCCATCTCGCATCAAAACTACTTTGTCCGAGGAGACTAAGGCTTCCTCTCGATCATGAGTAACAAGGATTGCAGTTGTTCCTTGAACGCGAAGAAGCGCAACTACATCTGAACGGAGTTCATTGCGAAGTTCTGCATCAAGTGCCGAGAAAGGCTCGTCAAGAAGAACCAGCTTTGGCTTAACTGCCAATGCACGAGCAAGTGCAACGCGAGTTTGCTGCCCCCCTGATAGCTCAGTTGGCATTTGATTTTCGAAGCCAGACATTCCAATCAGTGCGAGCATTTCAGAAACAGTTGTCTTGATCTGCTCTGCCGAGAAATCTTTTCTATCTAAACCAAAGGCAATATTTTTTGCGACATTGAGGTGAGGAAAGAGTGCGCCTTGTTGAGGAACATAACCAGTTCGACGTTTATTGGGAGGGAGCACAACGGATGAAACACCAACTAGTTGTGAACCAAAACGAATCGTGCCTTCGCGCGGTTGTAAAAGCCCAGCGATAACACGAAGAAGTGTGGTTTTTCCGCAACCTGATGGGCCAAGTAGTGATGAAATCTCTCCTTCTTTTAAATTAAATGAGAGATCATCAATAACAGTGCGGTCACCGAAGGCAACAGTAAGGTGCGAAACATCAAGTGATGTCATGCAAGGCTCCCTACTTTTGTATCGTTATTAGTTGAACTAGGTGCTGATTCTGCCCGAGGCATACTCAGTAAAAAAGTTGGAACAGCGGCGATAAGAACTAAGAGTAAGGCGTATGGCGCTGCATCATTAAATCGGTTGATTGATGCATAGCTCCAAATCTGAGTTGCTAGCGTATCCATGCCAGTTGGACGCAGCATCAGAGTTGCTGGAAGCTCTTTCATCGCAGTGAGAAAAACAAGCAGAGTGCCTAGCCCAATGCTCGGAAGAGCAATTGGAAAAACAACGGAAGTACTAATTCTGGTCTTACTCTTTCCAAGCGTTGCAGCCACCTCTTTTAATGCGGGTGGAACAAGTTGAAGCGAGAAGGTCATGGAAGCAACTGCTTTTGCTAGAAAGAGTAATGCGTAAGCAAAAGCCAATAGAAAAACTGATTGATAAATTGGCCCAAGTTTTGAACCAAGTGAAACAAGTGCAAGGCCAATAACTACACCAGGCAGAGCGTGTCCAATCAAAATTATGCGCTCAGACATTCGTGAGAATCGACCAGCATGTGTGGCGATCAGAAAACCAAGTGGAGCAGAAAACAAGAGTGCAATCAATGCGCCTAATGCAGAGACCGAAATTGTCGAAACGGATGCAGCAAAAAGAGCTGATACATCAATTGGATTTGGGTTGCTGATAAATCTAGAAATAAGCACATAGAAAGGAACGATTACAGCAAGAGTTGTATAAATTCCAACTGAGATCAACACCAAACTCTTTAGTCGAATACTTGTGATTCTAGAATCTTGTGTGTACAGACGTTTAAAGACGTTTTCCTTTGCTTTTTTATCTTTGATTCTTTCATCTGCGGCAATAAAGACAACTGATGCAAGTATCAATACAAGTGAGATAACCGATGCTGCGCTGCGATCATAAGAAGACTTAAACATATTTTGGATCGAAACCGTCAAGGTTTCTACGTTGAGTAGTGAAACAGCACCAAAATCACTGAGAACATAAAGTCCTGATAACAATGCACCAGCACTGATGCTTCCACGAATCTGAGGAAGGATTACTCGAAAGAAAATCTGACTCCGCGTTTGTCCAAGAGTGCGAGCAACTTCGATAAAACTATTATCGATTCGACGAAGCGAAACCAAGATAGCCAGCAGCATGTAAGGCATCGTTGTAAGAATCAATACGAAGGCAGTTGCAAGAACGCCTGAGAGTGATGGAAACAGAGCTAGCCAGGTGTATGTGAAAACATACGATGGGATTGCTAGTGGAAGAACGCTTGCCACGATCAGAAGATGCGCTTTAGGGACTCGAACAAAATGCAGTCCGACAGAGATCAACGTGCCCACAAATATGTTTACAGCAACAACAATTACTAGTAATACCGCGGTAGTTGCAAGCACTTCAAGGGTTTTACCCCGAAAGAGCAGATCTACAATCTCGGGTAAAGGTTTCTCCAGAGCGCGAATAATCAAATAAATGAAGGGTATGAGCACTACTGCAAGCAACAAGCCCACTAATGCATTCAGGACAGGATGTGCGATGCGACCGTTAGTCAACTTTGCCATGGGATTAAAGCAATCCAACCTTTACAAGTAGATCCTGAGTTACCTGAATATTTTTTAGTGCATCTAGATCAATCGTTGGTGCGCCAATCTCACTTATCAAAGGAAGTCCGGCTGGTGCTGTAGCCCCTGCAAGTAATGAGTACTCGTGTGTTTGTGAGACAAACTCTTCTTGAATCTTCTGTGAAGTAAGAAAGTTGATGAGATCCTGCGCCGCTGCATATTTTTTACTTGAAGCAAGGACTCCCGCGCCCGAAACATTGATCATGTTTCCAAGGTCGCCAGATTTAAAGAAACCATTCATCACATTTATCTCTCGTCCCAAACCTTCGGAAACTTCCCAGATGTAGTAGTGATTAACGAGCCCAATTGATATTTCTTTTTTATCTATAGCTTCAACGATGGCACTATTCTTTGCAAAAATACGGACATCATTGGCCTTTAATCCTTCAAGCCACTTCTGGGCAAAATCAGCACCTTGTGCATTAACTAGTGCTGTAACAAATGCTTGGAAGGATGCATTGCTAGGAGCAATACCGAGCTTTCCTTTATACGAAGCATTGGTAAGTTCGGTGACAGATGTTGGTAACACTTTAAGCAGATCAGGGTTGTAAGCAAAGACTCGTGCGCGACCTGTAACACCTACCCAATTGCGATTTGCTGCAACATATTCTGCAGGGATATTTGTGGCTACATCAGCCGGAAGTTGAATAAAAAGATTTTCTCTAGCAACTGCGCCGAGTGAACCGGCATCTTGAGATAGAAAGAGATCTGCAGGTGAGTTAGAACCCTCTTCAAGGATTTGG
>JBILSQ010000100.1:0-3324 GCA_044372035.1 Candidatus Planktophila sp.
CTCGCTGAAGTGACTTCACATTTATCGTCTTACGGATTGCCACTCGGTGAAGCATTCCAATTGCGCGATGATCTGCTGGGAGTATTTGGCGATCCTGATTTAACTGGCAAGCCTGCCGGAGATGATCTTCGTGAAGGAAAGCGCACAGTTCTTGTTGCCATGGCGCAGGAGTCAATGAGTTCAACTGATATCAAGGAGTTTGAATCTCTGTTTGGCAAACAGGATCTAGATTCTGCAGGTATTGAAAAATTGCGTACAATTATTACGGATTCGGGTGCGCTCGTGCATGTTGAAAATCTCATTTCCGAGTTAACGAATACTGCAATACACGCACTTGATACGCCATCAATTGCGGATACAGCTCGCACGGTTTTAAGTGACCTTGCAATAATCGCTACGAAGAGGAATCTCTAATGCCAAAGCGCGTCAAAGGACCTACAGATCACGTCGTTGTTGTAGGTGCGGGATTAGCAGGATTAAGTGCTGCTCTTCGCTTAGCTGGCGCTGGTCGTAAAGTCACTGTCATAGAACGCGAAAGTGTTCCAGGTGGGCGAAATGGTCTGCTCAACAAAGATGGATACGCCTTTGATACTGGCCCAAGTGTTTTAACGATGCCTTCTCTGATTAATGATGCTTTTAATAGCGTCGGTGAAGAACTTAAAGATTGGCTAGAGCTCACACCCGTTCAACCGCTCTATCGCGCCTTTTACGCAGATGGATCGCAAATTGATATTCATGCCAATACCGAACAGATGGAAGCAGAAATCGCTAAGACAGTGAGCTCTGCTGAAGCCGCTGGATATCGTCGCTACGTTGATTTCGTTACAAAGTTATACAAATATGAAATGAATGACTTCATTGATAGAAATATTGACTCTCCTCTAAATCTTCTGACTCCAAATCTTGCTCGACTCATAGCTTTGGGCGGCTTTAGACGCTTATCTCCAAAAGTTAATCAATTTATGAAAGATCCACGCCTTCAAAAGGTTTATTCATTCCAGGCAATGTATGCCGGTGTGAGCCCACAACAAGCGCTAGCGATTTATGCGGTTATTGCATACATGGACTCTGTTAACGGCGTCTTCTTTCCTAAAGGTGGAATGCATGCTGTTCCACGTGCACTTGCTGCGGCAGCGCAAAAGCACGGTGTCGAGTTTATGTACAACACAACAGCTGAAAAAATCGAAACAGCTAATGGCCGCGCGAAAGCCGTCATAACAAATACTGGTCAACGCATTGAGTGTGATGCATTGGTTCTTAACCCTGATTTACCTGTGGCGTGGCGCGATCTTCTTGGAAAAACTCCACTGTCAGTCAAGCGTCTTCGCTATTCCCCATCATGTGTGACTCTGCTCGTTGGCTCTTCGAAGAAATATGATCACGTTGCACATCACAATATTCACTTTGGTGAGTCATGGGATGGCGTATTTGATGAGTTGATTAAGAAGAAAACTCTCATGAGTGATCCGAGTGTGCTCGTAACTATTCCTACAAAGGATGATCCATCTTTGGCTCCTGCTGGCAAGGAGTCGTACTACGTTCTGTTTCCAACTCCGAATTTAGATGCTGATATTGATTGGAAGAAAGAAGCAGGTCCGTATCGAGATCAAATGATTAAAACTTTAGAAGACCGTGGATACACAGGTTTCTCTGATGGAATTGAAACTGAAGTGATGACTACTCCTCTTGATTGGCAGGCTCAAGGAATGGAACGCGGCGCACCATTTGCCAGCGCGCATACGTTCTTCCAAACTGGTCCATTTAGACCACGCAACATGGCGAATGGATTTGAAAACATCGTCTTTACCGGCTCAGGAACACAACCTGGAGTCGGAGTCCCAATGGTTTTAATCTCGGGCCGTTTAGCTGCAGAGAGAATTGTTGGACCAGTTAAGTAAATGAATGAGTTAGATGCTGCTGGAATAAAAGATCCAGTTCTGCGAGCTTCCTATGAAGAGTGCAAGCGTCTTAACTCTTTGCACGGAAAAACTTACTATCTTGCGACACTTTTGCTGCCTGCACATAAGCGTCCCTTTGTTCATGCTCTTTATGGTTTTGCTCGATATGCAGATGAGATCGTTGATGATCTTGCATCAACACTGAGTGATCAAGAAAAAGCTGCACACCTTAAAACGTGGGGTGACTCGGTTTTGGCATCTATCTCTACGGGGATAAGTACCGATCATGTTGGAGCGGCGCTGATTGATACTGTCCGCAGATTTGATATTCCCCAGCAACACTTCGTAGATTTCTTACACTCCATGACCATGGATTTAACGGTCGGTACATACAAAACTTATGAAGATTTAATGGAGTACGTCTACGGATCTGCGGCGGTAATTGGATTACAGATGGTGCCTATTTTGGGTCCACTCTCTGATGCCGCTTACGAACCAGCGAAAAAATTAGGAATCGCTTTTCAGCTCGCTAATTTCATTAGAGATGTTGGCGAAGATTTAGATCGTGGTCGCATCTACCTTCCACTTGATGAGCTCGCGCAATTTGGCGTAACCCAAGAAATGCTTCGTGCAAAGAAGCTCACTCCCGAGATAACCGCAGCGTTCAAGTTTCAAATTGAGCGAGTGCGGCAACTTCAACGTGAAGCCGAACCGGGAATTCAATTACTGGAAGCATCTAGCCGTCCATGCATCATGGCTGCCAGTACTTTGTATTGTGGAATTGTTGATGAAGTAGAAAAAATTGGATACGACGTCTTTAATAAGCGCGCTAAAACTTCGACCGCTCGACGATTAAAGGTTGCATTTCCGGCGTTTATTCGCGCCATTGCTGCAAGATAAAAACTTTTCTCATATAGTTAGTAATGCGGGAGCCACGGTGGCTGAGAGGATCTGAAATTCAGATCGACCGCTTGACCCGTCCGGTAATGCGGACGTGGAAGGAAATATCTAATGTCTACAATTTTATTTACTGCATGGGGATATGGCGTTTCAGTTCTTGAATTCACTGCAGCGATCACATCATTTATCGGAGTCAGCCTTGGTGTCACTGGCAAAAGAATTACATGGCCTTGGTGGGTACTGAGCAGTTCGCTCTATGGAGTCTTTTTCTATCAAGCAGATCTCTTTGCCAGTGCTGCACTTCAAATAGTTTTTATCGGCGCAGCAATTTGGGGATGGTTTGGGTGGGGACCAAAAGGCGCAGTTCCGTCAGCACTTTCAACTAAGCAGCGAACATTTTCTGCAGCAGGCTTAGCAGTTGCTTTCGTTCTACTCACTCCGGTGCTGCAAAGTTTGGGCGCTGCAGCAACATGGTCAGATGCAATTATTTTTCTCGGCAGCTTCTTTGCGCAAGTAATCATGGTTC
>JBILSQ010000101.1:0-3256 GCA_044372035.1 Candidatus Planktophila sp.
ATAGATTTTCGTACTTTGAAATAAATGGAGTGCTGCCTTGCTCATGCCAAACTTCAAAATTCTCATTAAAGCTTCGAAGAATCCTCTTTAGAATTTCATTTCTGTCCAGCTGTGAGAATTTTTCTAAGTATAAAGATGTCGCTGTTGGAACTGGGAGTTCTGTTTCTTGCATGCCAACATTTAGACCAACACCGACAATTACTCCATCATCTTCGC
The DNA here is from genome assembly GCA_044372035.1 of Candidatus Planktophila sp. Taxonomy (GTDB): domain Bacteria; phylum Actinomycetota; class Actinomycetes; order Nanopelagicales; family Nanopelagicaceae; genus Planktophila. Next base: position 217 of record JBILSQ010000101.1, read on the forward strand.
CTTGACATAAGAGTCCAGCAACTTTTTTCTCATTTATCAAGATGTCATTGGGCCATTTAATACTCAGAGTTATATTTTTATCTAAATCTGTGAGTGCCTCTGTAATCGAAAGCGCAGTGAGCAAGGCAATAAAATTCCACTCATCGCGCGGGCGCGTAACTTTTTTATATAACGAGAATAAAAGTGCAGAGGATGGAGCGGCTATAAATTCACGATCGAGTCTGCCTTTGCCATCACTTTGGTAATTTGCAACTAAAACATCTCCGTCAACCGCACTGCGTGTGCGAATACTCTCTGCTAAATCAACTTGAGTGCTTCCAGTGACATCAACCACGCTTACTCGCCAGTAAGGAGAAAGTTCTGCGTGCAGTTCTGATTCGCGTAGTGCCGCACGATGTAATTCATTGCCCACGACTAGTACCGTAGGGGTATGGACCGTGATCTGCATACAACTGCTGGAAAAATTCAGGATCTTCGTCATCGCTTAGATGAAGCTGTGCATGCTGGCTCCGCACGAGCTATTGAAAAGCAGCACGCTAAAGGAAAGATGACCGCCCGTGAGCGAATCGAAAAACTCGTAGATCCAGATTCATTCACAGAGCTAGATGAGTTTGCACGTCACCGTTCAACAAATTTTGGAATGCAGGAAAATCGTCCCTATGGTGATGGCGTTGTCATCGGTTTCGCAACTGTCGATGGTCGTTCAATCGCGCTCTTCTCGCAAGACTTCACAGTTATGGGTGGAAGTCTTGGTGAAGTCTTTGCAGAGAAAATGGTCAAGATTGCAGAGTTCGCGCTAAAGAATGGAATTCCATTAATTGGAATTAGTGACTCAGGTGGTGCGCGCATTCAAGAAGGTGTTGCATCCCTCAGTGGTTATGGACGCATTTTCAGATTAAACACGCGCTCTTCTGGAGTGATTCCTCAGATCTCTCTGATCCTTGGGCCATGTGCTGGTGGCGCTGCTTACTCACCCGCGCTCACAGACTTCACTGTGATGGTCAATGAAACTTCGCATATGTTTATTACTGGTCCAGAAGTAATTAAAACTGTTACTGGTGAAGATGTCGGAATGGAAGAACTTGGTGGTGCACATACACACAACTCTCGAAGTGGAAATGCACATTACCTTGCACAAAATGAAGATGATGCTATTGATTATGTAAAAGCACTTCTTTCATATTTACCAAGCAATAACATGGATGGTGCACCACACTTACCTCCAACAGAAACTCTTGATAAGAAGTCCTCTGACTTTGCCCTTGATGAGCTGATTCCAGATAGTCCAAATCAGCCGTATGACATGAAGAGTGTTATCTCAGCAATTGTGGATGAGGCCGAATTCTTAGAAGTTCACGCTCTCTTTGCTCCAAACATCGTTGTTGGTTTTGGCCGAATTGAAGGCGAATCTGTTGGCATTATTGCAAACCAACCAAATCAATTAGCTGGCACCCTTGATATAGATTCGAGTGAAAAAGCTGCTCGATTTGTACGTTTCTGCGATGCTTTCAATATTCCAATTCTTACTCTTGTAGATGTCCCTGGATTCTTACCTGGCACAGAACAAGAGTGGAACGGAATCATTCGCCGTGGAGCAAAACTTCTTTATGCATACGCCGAAGCATCTGTTCCAATGGTTACCTTAATTACTCGCAAGGCATACGGCGGTGCTTACATCGTTATGGGATCTAAATACATTGGTGCAGACATCAACTTGGCTTGGCCAACAGCGGAAATTGCTGTGATGGGAGCCCAAGGTGCGGTAAATATTTTGTATCGAACAGAAATTAGCGAAGCAAAAGATCCTGAAAAAGCACGCGCTGAGTTAATTACCGAATACAACGAAACTTTGGCGAATCCTTACTTAGCCGCAGAGCGTGGATTTATTGATGCAGTAATCGAACCAAATCAGAGCCGTGAATACATCACGAAGGCTCTTCGTACTCTTAAGACCAAGAGAGATGTTTTGCCTCCACGTAAACACGGAAATATTCCACTATGACAATTAAAAAAGTGAAATATGACATTGTGCTCGGAAATCCGACTGCCGAAGATGCTGCTGCAATTGAATTTGCAATGTCACATCACAAGCACGAAGACCTCAAGCCTGTTGTGAAGCGAAGTGTGTGGGCCCGTCCAGTTTTACGTACTGCGCTGCCTCAACACATAAAGTTTGGTTCGGGACGAAATAACTAAATGCCAAAAATAGTTCTTGCTTCTCAATCAGCATCCAGGCGCCGACTTTTAGAGTCTGCTGGGCTTTCGCCGACGATTATGGTGAGTAATGTTGATGAAGAGACAGAATTTTTTAATGCGATGACACCGCAAGATATGGTTATTGCTTTGGCCATAACCAAGGCACACACAGTCCGTGAACAAATCGACTTTCCTGCAATTGTGATTGGTTGTGACTCAACCTTCGAATTCGAGGGTGAGTCACTTGGTAAACCGGGTGTTGCACATGTTGCCAAAGAACGAGCACAAAGAGTTCGTGGAAAATCTGGTTATCTGCACACAGGTCATTGCGTTATAGATACAGAGCAAGGTCGCGAGATCAGTGATCGCGTTACAACAAAAGTTACTTTTACAGATATGTCAGATGCAGAAATTGATGATTACATCAATTCTGGTGAACCTCTTCACGTTGCAGGAGGCTTTACCCTCGATGGCTTTAGTTCTCCATTTATTCCTTCCATCGAAGGTGACTACACAAATGTTGTGGGTATCTCGATGCCTTTTATGCGCAGTGCAATGAATCAACTTGGATATAGCTGGCCAGAAGTGAAGTTGATGAAATGAAGCGCGTACTAATTGCTAATCGCGGTGAAATTGCTGTTCGTGTCATCAGAGCATGTCTAGATCACGGCTTGGAAAGCGTCGCTATCTATTCTGATGAAGATCGCAATTCATTGCATGCGCAGATGGCAACACATGCGTATGCACTCGGTGGAATAACTGCGGCATCAACCTATTTAAATATTCCAAGAATTATTGAGTTGGCAAAGCAATCTGGTGCTGATGCTGTGCATCCTGGATATGG
>JBILSQ010000102.1:0-3253 GCA_044372035.1 Candidatus Planktophila sp.
GATTACCTGGCTGTAAGTTTAAGTTAGGATTCGAGTAATTTCTAGGGCAAATAGATGGGATCACAAGCGCGTGAAGATCTGGACACAGTGGAGCGATTTAACTCTTCCAGCGGGTATGACTCACCTCGCCACAGATGGTTTTTTGCCGAGTGAAGATCAACTAGATCAGGTCGAATTCTATGTTCCAAGCTATATGCGCGGGATCAAGACTTTAGAGATTATTCCAAAAATGAAGAACCTGAAAGTGGTTCATTATTCGCAAGCTGGCTATGAAGATATTCTGGGATTTACTCCAGAGAGTGTGATTTTATGTAACGCATCTGGTCTGCACGATGTTTCAACTGCAGAGTTAACACTTGGCTTAACAATTGCTTCTCGTTGCGACTTGCCACAAATTTTTAATAATCAACAGCGCCAAACATGGGTTCATAAGCGCAGAACTGCACTGGCTGACTCGCATGTTGGAATTTTGGGTCACGGGCACATTGGAAAGAGAATCGCTGGATTAATTCAAAACTTTGAAGCAAAGGTGACATCTTTTTCTCAATCAGGTGCCGATGGCGCAGTAAAAGTTTCTGAGTTTGACTCATACTTGCCATCCTTAGATGTCATTATTTTGATTCTGCCATTGACAGATAAGACTCATCACTTCTTTAACAAAAAGAGATTACAAGCCATGAAAGATGGAGCATCAATTATTAATATGGCGCGAGGCCCAATCATTGATACCGAAGCTCTGATTGAAGAGCTCAACACCGGAAGAATTTATGCAGCCCTAGATGTCACAGATCCCGAACCACTTCCTGATGGACATCCGTTGTGGTCTGCTAAGAACCTAATTATTACTCCACACATTGGCGGTGACAGCACAGCCTTTGAGCCACGGGCCAGGGCAATGGTCGAACTACAGCTCGCGCGCATTGCGCAAGGTATTGGACCAATTAATCAAGTACACGGACCAGGCTTTAGCCCAAAGAAATAATTAAGGGTTACTTAACTTTCTTAGCGCTACCTGCACCGAGTGCAACAAATACTTGAACGAGTGCCAACGCAATAATGAAGTACAGCGCTGTCGACCAATTTGCTGACACATCAAAGAGCAAACCGAGAATAATTGGCGATGTTGTTGCCAATAGATATCCAACTGATTGCATCATGATCGAAAGTGAACGAGTAACACCCGCATTCTCTGCTCTAAATACAACAAGGTAGAGAGCAAGTGAGAAGGTTACGTAGACACCAATGTTGGCAAGAATTACCCAAGCCCATAGACGTGGACCTGAATCAACAGAGATTGCGTAATACGAGATTGCTAGGAACGCTGAGAAAACAATCAGAATTGCGCGGAAATCTTTTCTCTTTGCCGCAAAGTGAGGAACTGCCAAGCTCAGTAGTGATGCAATAAGTGTTGCTGCTGCAACTAAGAGACCAGCATCCACCAGATCAAAGCCCTTTGTCAGCAAGATTGTTGGCAACCATGTTGCTGATGCGTAATGAATCATGTTTAAGAGACCGAAGAAGAGGGTAATTGACCATGCGGTCTTATTTCTAAATAGTGGGTTAGTCCAGAAGCTTGGAGATTTTTCTACGATCTCTGGTGTTGAAGAACTTGGCATCTTGAGCCACCACCACAATGAAGCAGCTGCACCGATGATGAACCATGGCAACATTGAAAGTCTCCAGCTAAGAGATGTGAGTTCTGCCAATGGCGCAGTGACTGCTAGAGAAATAGCAGCGGAGGAACCCATCACTGCTGCATAAATACCAGTTAATAAAGCACCGTTGCCCTTTTCATTTTCTTTCACCCATACCGGCAACATAAAGTTAAGGATTGCAACTGCAATACCTAACGTAATTGAGAAAATCAGTAGTGATGCGACGCCAAATGTTGTGCGCAAAAATAGTGAGAGCGTAAGAAGTGTTACGGCGTAAGAAATGATGCGGTTTGTGTTGCCAAATTTATTGATAGCACCCATGAAAATTGCTGAGAGTGAGAAGCAGAGCAATGGGGCGGCTGCCAGAATAGATTCTTGGAAAACGCTGATTCCGTATTCGGCTTTAATGATAGGAAGAAGTGGTCCGATAAGGATCAGACCTGCTCGCATATTTGAAGAGATGGCGAAAATTGGCAAGCCGGCACGAAGGGTGTTTTTCATGGGTCCTACTTCCTAATTAGGTTACTTACTTGCCTTTTAACATGCGGAAGAAATAATTGATAATAAATGCGGCTATGTAGCCAAGAGTTGTATTGACGATAATTGTTGTTGCATAAATGCTTGGCCAGAAGAGAGTAAAGCCGAGTGCGATAAGGGCTCCGAGCCAACCGAACTTCGCTGCTGCTCTGTGACGTGAAATAACTTTGCGTGCCATGGGCGAAATACTAAGGTACGGAAAGCGCAAATGAAACCTTATGCGCTAAATATTTATATAGTTTTTCTGCAAATTTTGATGGTGTAATTGCCACTCTTCGAGTATGCGTGCACGAAATCATCTTCTTCCAGTAGCTCATGGGCCGCTGGGGTGAGAGGACTAATCCAATCCCCGGGAAAATCCCAACTTCGAATATCAGGCCATGGTGCAACCTGCATCCGCTTTTCAAAGAGTTCGACGACGAATGCTTCGAAATCTTCTGCGAGCACTGCTGTGATGATTCTGCAGTCGTGGGCAATTAGATCCGCTGTGGCATCTCCAAAAAGAGGCAGAGAGGTGTCTTTGCGTGAGTTGTGAACGCGGCGCCTGATTTCACTCAACAAATCGTGGCTTGGAAGGCATTGAAGCTGGCTCATCATGCACCCGCCTTCATCTGGTCTACTCGTATGGGCCCTGGTGGCCCGGTGCTTACTGTTGAGTATTTCTGAGTAAATTATATAGTTCACGCATGAAATCTCAATTTGTATACCCACTGACTTTCGGCGATCGCAGCATGTCTGATCTGCTCGGAGGCAAAGGTGCCAATCTTGCAGAGATGACTCGAATGGGATTACCCGTTCCCCCAGGTTTTACGATTACGACAAAAGCGTGCCAAGAGTTTTTAACTACCGGCAAGATTCCTTCTACTCTGCAAGTCGAAATTGAAGATGCACTCTCACATCTAGAGAGCGAATTAGGAAAGAAATTTGGAGATCCAAAGAATCCGCTCTTGGTCTCAGTGCGCTCGGGTGCAAAGTTTTCTATGCCAGGAATGATGGAGACTGTTTTAAACGTCGGAATCACTCCAGAAGTTGCTCAATCTTTGGCCGATCAAACTGGAAAT
>JBILSQ010000103.1:0-3244 GCA_044372035.1 Candidatus Planktophila sp.
CAGTAGATCCTGTGCACACTAATTCATATGAAGGATTTGCAATCGTTCCGCCCATGTAACCAACGTTTGTTTGAACAACACCATCTAATTTCCAAAAACGTCTTTCGGCACCCCAAAAACATCCAGCGGCAAAATATGCAGTGTGTGCGCTCATATCTGAATTCTCGCATCTGCCATGCGTTCATGCACGCGCTGATAACCTTGCACATGCGCCCCCGTAGCTCAGGGGATAGAGCACAGCCCTCCGGAGGCTGGTGCGCAGGTTCGATTCCTGCCGGGGGCACTCATTCGCAATTAATTGAGAGATTAGGCGATATAAATCACCTTATTCACAGAAATCTTTTGTCGTACATCCTTGTTTAACGAATCATTACGCGAGAGAATTAACTCGTTGCGAAAGCACTCGTGCTTCGTATTTTCATAGTTTTCGGAAATTTTTCTTGTGAAAGGGCGGTTCAGTCATGGATTGGCGTCATCAATCTGCTTGTCGTGATGAAGATCCAGAACTCTTCTTTCCGGTTGGAAATACAGGTCCAGCAATTACTCAGATTGAAGAAGCAAAAAAAGTTTGTAATCGCTGCATCGTTAAAGAGCCTTGCTTAGCGTGGGCGCTTGAGAGCGGACAAGATGCTGGTGTCTGGGGCGGTTTATCAGAAGATGAACGTCGTGCGCTAAAGCGTCGTGCTGCTCGTAATCGCGCACGCATGCAAGAGCAGAGTCAATTACATAATCCTGTTTAAAGAGGAAAAGTAAGTCTTGCAGTTGTACCCCCTTTAGTTGATTTTAACTCTATAGATCCACGTAATTCATTTTCAGTCAACGTACGTACAATCTGCAGACCTAAATTAGATGAAGTGCTAATGTCAAAATCACTAGGCAAGCCAACTCCATCATCTGAAATTTCTATGACGCACTGAGCGCTCGAGCGTTCAATACTAATTTGTATTCCAGAACCTTGTTCGGCCAGACCATGCTCAAGTGCATTGTGAATTAACTCTGTGATCACCAGAGCAAGTGGGGTTGCAATTCGAGGATCTAGAGATGAAATCTCTCCTGCACGGGTAATTTTTAGGTCACTCATTCGTGGGCTCAAATCAAGAGCATGTGTAATCAATGAATCCAAGACTTGATCAAATGCCACGCTAGCTTCCGAACTGGTCGAAAGCGTTTCATGCACCAAAGCAATGGATGCAATTCTGCGTACTGCTTCATCAAGTGCTGCAGTTGCATTTGGGTCTTCAATTCGACGAGCCTGTAACCTCAATAACGCCGAAACAGTCTGGAGATTGTTCTTGACGCGGTGATGAATTTCTTTAATCGTGACATCTTTAGTGACAATTACGCGTTCGCGTCGGCGTAATTCTGTGACGTTCTGAATCAAAACAATTGCACCGATGCGATCCCCTTTTGCCAAGAGTGGAAGAACGATTAAATCAATGGTTCCACCCTCATTTTCGCACTCAGTGCGTTGCAAACTTTTGCCGTTTAATCGGCTACGCAAACCTTGATCATCTGCATTGAGATGGTTCTTATTTATTTTCTCGCTGATCTCTCCGAGGTTAAAACCTTCAAGATCGTTATCCCAACCCAATCTGTTGTAGGCAGAGCGTGCATTTGGACTTGCATAGGATGTAATTCCATTGACATCTAATCTAATTAATCCATCACCCACACGTGGGGCAGGATCAAGATAAGCATGAGCACCGGGGTATGGAAATGTTCCTTCGCAGACCATTGCATAAAACTTGTGTGCAATTTCGCGATAATTAAGTTCGAGGCGACTAGGACTAACCATCGACTCCGCGCTTCGATGTCTGGAAATCACAGCGATTACTTCTGTGCCGAATGTGACAGGAATTGTTTCTACTTTAATCATCACTTCGCCAACTAGCTCTGGCTCTGAATCACGAATGATTTCTCCGTTTGAAAGAGCTTTGTCTATGAGTGGTTTTTCGCCCCATTCAATTTCATCACCAACGATGTCGTGAGCAAAGACTGTGGCAGCAGTGGTTGGTCGAATATGTGAAACTGCAACATAACCACTTGGCCAACTCTTTAAATCTTTTCTCAACGGGACCCAGAGAACTAAATCTGCAAACGATAAATCTGCGAGTAATTGCCAGTCTGCAATAAGCTCTTGAATTCGATGCATGTGTTGCGCGGACAGGACTGTTCGAGCGCGTACAAGATCTTCTAAGCGTGCCATTACTTGGCTCCTGCAGTGCTTAGAAAATCACTGATCTCCTGCGTGGCATACCACGTCAGCTCATCATCTACTGAGTCATAGACAAAGAGTGCTTCAACGTTTTCCCAGACAATATTGCTATTGAGTTCGACGCTTTCTTCAAAGTGTTGGGTAATTTGTTTCTCTGGGATTTCAAGTGCGATGACATAACCACCTGAATTGCGAGCAGCAATCATGGAAATTTCATACTCGGCTTCTTCTTCATCTAACTCTGGATTTTCAGTAATGAATTTGATAGTTGGCGCGTACACAATCTCAGGATTAAAGGATTTTTTGGCATAGAAATCTCTAACTTCTTCAATGCTCAAAGCTAGATACGCACGCATTGGCTAAGGGTATAAGAGTTTAGGAAATCATTTCACTTGCGATTGCAGCCAACGCTTTTCTCAGAACCCCTCGCTCATTTACCTCTGCAAGAGTGGCTCTGGACTGCGCCGATGACTCTGTGTTGCGAATATCAGCGGGGAGAACATAGAGACTGCTTGCCTTATGAGTAGAGGCGGTGGCAAGAAACATTTTTTCTTCCTCTTGACCCTTTCGCCCAGGTGATCGCATGTTCAGCACGAGTGTGATTGATGATGTAATCGAAGTTCTGTTAAGAATTGATGCAACTCTCTTAAAGCGCATCTGGCCGATGTGATCTGCTCTAGCAATAATCCATAGATTATTGGCATGGTCGCTAGCCCACGTGATGACCATCGCATCTGCTCTTCGATCAGAGAGTTGTGAAGATAAATCTTGAATAGTTCCAACATCGATAATCACGAAATCAAACTCACTTTTTGCTTTTTCAATAAATTCTTCAAATTCAACTATGCGATCTCGCGTGAGTTCTTTGATATACAGACATGGTGAGGAGAGACGCCACAGTTGCTCGTCAACCAAGTTCCTTTGGTCAAGATAAATCGCGATATTTGGTTCAGTTAAGTTTGCATCGATGAGCAGAACTTTCTTATCTTTAAGGCTTAGTTCGTATGCCAAGTTCAGAGAAATCATGCT
>JBILSQ010000104.1:0-3219 GCA_044372035.1 Candidatus Planktophila sp.
ACTGGAGCGGGAATAGTCGCCTAATTTCGAATTTGTAGGAGTTGGCGCCTCGGTGCTACCCTTATGGCATCTGATCAGCCGGCTCTAGTTAATCGGTGCAAGATTTTTCAGATAAATAAATTACTCGCTCCTTTTGGGCAATCCTTAAGGCCATTACTGAAATGAAAACAATGACAGAAAAAGAACCAATACGTTCAGATAGCCCCGAGTTAAATGCAATGTCTCTTCCGAAACTCAAGGAAGTAGCTTCGCAACTCGGTATTGAAGGGGCTCCTAAACTAAAGAAAGATGCTCTCGTTCAGGCAATTGCTGATTTACAAGCAGCCAACAGAGAAGCCGCCAAAGCAGAACGTGAAGCTCGTCGCGAAGCGCGCAACAATAAAAATAAGAAAGATGCGCCACGTGACTCAGATTCCAATAATGATTCAGATTCCGATGGAGATTCACAAGGCAACCGCGGTGATCGTTTCGATCGAAATGATCGTGGTCGCGGACGTGATCGTGGTCGCGGACGTGATCGCAATCGCGATCGTGGAAACCGTGAAGAACGCGAGCCAGTACTTTCAGAAGATGATGTATTGCTGCCAGTAGGCGGTCTTCTAGACATTCTTGAGAGCTATGCATTTATTCGCACAGGTGGATATTTGCCAGGGCCAAACGATGTGTACGTATCGCTTCAGCAAGTTCGTAAGTACGGACTTCGTAAGGGCGATGTTGTAACAGGTCAAGTACGCCAACCAGCCGAAGGCGAACGCCGCGAAAAGTTCAATGCTCTAATTATTTTGGACACAGTTAATGGTTCAACTCCTGATGAATCACGCAATCGCGTTGAGTTCAACAAGTTAGTTCCTTTGTACCCACAAGAGCGTCTGCGCCTTGAAACTGAACCAAATATTTTGACAACTCGTGTTATTGACTTGATTTCACCAATTGGTAAAGGTCAACGCGGTCTTATTGTTTCTCCACCAAAAGCTGGAAAGACAATGGTTCTGCAATCAATTGCAAACGCGATTACAACCAATAACCCAGAGTGTCACTTGATGGTTGTTCTAGTCGATGAGCGCCCAGAAGAAGTTACAGATATGCAACGCTCTGTAAAGGGTGAAGTTATTGCTTCTACATTTGATCGCCCAGCGGATGACCACACAACTGTTGCTGAATTAGCTATTGAGCGTGCAAAGCGTCTCGTAGAACTCGGTCACGACGTTGTTGTTCTTCTTGACTCGATTACACGTCTAGGTCGTGCATACAACATTGCTGCTCCTGCATCAGGTCGAATTCTTTCCGGTGGTGTTGACTCTGCAGCGTTGTATCCACCAAAGAAGTTCTTCGGTGCAGCACGTAACATCGAAGATGGTGGTTCACTCACAATTCTTGCAACCGCACTCGTTGATACTGGCTCTCGTATGGATGAAGTTATCTTCGAAGAGTTCAAGGGAACCGGAAACATGGAACTAATTCTTGATCGCCGCATGGCAGATAAGAGAATTTTCCCAGCCGTTAACGTAGTTGCATCTGGTACTCGTAAAGAAGAAATTCTTATGGGAACTGAAGAACTCAATATTGTTTGGAAGCTTCGACGCGTATTGCACGCTCTCGAACCACAACAAGCACTCGAACTTCTTCTTGAAAAGATGAAGGGCACTAAGTCCAACGTTGAATTCTTGATGCAGATCCAGAAGACAACTGTCGGACCGGGTTCTGAAGGATAAGTTCACGCTCAAATTTTTAAATACCCACCTAATAGGGTTAACCTTTAGCCCTATTAACCGCCCGACTGGTTCACGTGGAAATCACGACCCAGTCACGAAATAAGGAAATGAAATGAAGTCAGAGATCCATCCAGAGTACAAAGAGACACAAGTAACTTGTGGTTGCGGTGAAAAGTTTGTTACCCGCTCAACAGTTACAAGCGGTTCAATTTATGTTGAAGTATGTTCAGTTTGCCACCCTTTCTACACAGGCAAGCAGCGCATTCTTGATACTGGTGGACGCGTAGCGAAGTTCGAAGAGCGCTTCGGTAAAAAATAGCTTTCTAAAGAGACCGCATTCACTACATCCGTAGTGGTTGCGGTCTTTTGCTTTTCATTTAGCTTAAGAACAAACGAGTATTGAGATAGGAAAGAAAGGAGAAGTCAGATGGCAAATGATCGTTTTGCATCAGCACATGAAATGGTTCGCGAATACGCAGAACTCGAAGCTGCAATGGCTGATCCTTCTATTCACGATGATCAAGGTAAAGCTCGTCAATTAGGTCGTCGTTATGCCCAACTCGGTCCAGTCGTTGCTGGATTTAAAGAGTGGAAGAGCGCGGATGAAGATTTAACCGCTGCCAAAGAGCTAGCGGCATCGGATCCTGACTTTGCATCTGAAATTCCAGCACTCGAAGAAACGGCGCACAAGGCTGCTGAGAAACTTGAAGAGTTATTGCTGCCGCGTGATCCCAACGATGATCGCGATGTGATTCTTGAAGTAAAAGCAGGAGCAGGTGGAGATGAATCCGCACTCTTTGCCGGAGATTTGCTACGTATGTATATGCGTTATGCGGAAAAAAGAAATTGGAAAGTGGAAATTCTTGATGCCACTGAAAGTGAAATGGGTGGTTACAAAGATATTTCTGTTGCCGTTAAATCAAAGGGCACAGCAGCACCTGGTGAATCACCTTATGCACGTTTGAAATTTGAAGGTGGAGTACACCGCGTCCAACGTGTTCCAGAAACTGAAAGCCAAGGCCGAATTCACACATCAGCAGCAGGCGTTCTAATCCTGCCTGAAGCGGAAGAAATCGATGTTGAATTGAATATGAATGATGTTCGTGTGGATGTTTATCGCTCATCAGGTCCTGGCGGGCAAAGCGTTAATACAACTGACTCTGCAGTTCGACTTACACATGTACCGACGGGAATTGTTGTCTCTTGCCAGAATGAAAAGAGCCAACTACAAAATAAGGAGTCAGCACTTCGAATTTTGCGGGCACGTTTATTAGCCGACGCTCAGGAAAAAGCAGATGCCGTAGCCTCAGCTGAACGTAAGAATCAGGTGCGAACAGTTGATCGCTCAGAACGCATCAGAACCTATAACTTTCCAGAGAATCGCTTGAGTGATCATCGCGTTAATTACAAATCAAATAATTTAGATTCAGTTTTAAATGGCGAACTCGATGATGTTATTCAATCCCTCCTTGATGCTGATAAAGCAGCAAAGTTAGCCTCAACGGAG
>JBILSQ010000105.1:0-3208 GCA_044372035.1 Candidatus Planktophila sp.
GCTCCAGGATCAAAGCTTGTTCTAGTCGCTAAGCGGATTTCTCCAGATGTTGGCACGCGGCTTTGGTTGTCATCTATATCCAAAACAGAGTCGTATATGACATATGTTTTGTTTCCATCGACTAGCGCCTTTAAGTGAAATGCAACATCGCCGGTCGAACGAAAATCGGTTTTACGGTCGCCATCTACTAATTCGTAATTCCACTCACCACCAAAGTTCTTATAGGCGCCGAGCAGTACTCCTTGAGTTTCGTCGCGATAGAAGACCTGAATTCCTTCGCTAGTAACTGCACAGGCATTTGAAGTGCTGACATTACTTGCAGTTGGCACGCGAACTATTTCCTCATATGACTGCACCTTCTCAGCATTTCCATCTACAACTTCACGTGAAATCTTTGCGCCATTTACAGTTGCGTATCGCAAATCATTCTCTGTTTTATCGGCATAAAAAACATGAAGTGTCTGCTTCAGGCTCTTACCGCTAACACAGAGAGAAACCTGACCTTTGATATCGCTATCAATTGTTGATTTCTTCCAACTCTTTCCACTCCATATTGCGAGGCGGAGTATTGAAGTTTTCGAATCCACGTAAGCAATTACGGGTTGACCATTAAGAGTCGCTGAGGAAATAGAACTTGCATCAGAAGTTGCGTCCATCACTTGAGAGCTCCATGCCGCACGTGGCGTCATAGGTTTTGTGACTACTTTTGGAGAAGCACCCATTGAGTTAGATGCAACGATTTCGAAGGTATAACTTGTTCCGTTCTTTAATCCAGAAATAATTGCAGGGCTATCAGTCACTATTACTTCTTTACCTGTGTTTACATTTTTAATAATGTACTCACGAACTTGACTGGTGCGTGCATTAAGTGGTTCATCAAAGGTAATTAGCGCAGAAGAATCCGCAATTAGCGCCTGCGCATTAAGCACTTCACTCGGTATTCCTGCAGCAAGTCCTGGTGCTGGTTTATTACGAAGATCACGCATCATTCCAAGCAGAACTGGTCCTAACTCTGTAAAGACTTCACCAGCAGCCATACTTGGTGTGATCACAGTGTTTGATCCGGTGTTTGCAAAAGTATCTTCATCCAAGTGACTTACAGATGATCCAGATTCGTATGTTGATGGTGTGAATAGAAGTGGCTTAACTCCGTTGTTTGCTTTGATTCCTTCAGAACCTGACCAGACCAATTTACTGGTAAGTGCTTTTCCTAATTCAACTGATCGTGAAGGTAAATCAGCTAAACGATTTCCATCTTCAGTTTGAGCGTAAGCATCAAAGGGCGTTGGTTGTTCTAGAATTCCAACGTACTGGCCCTTAGTGCGATCCATTATGTATGCACTAGTAGAGAGAAAACCTAAGCCGTGCGCTAACTCGTGAATCATTACTGACTTAAGGTCGTATTCAAAACGCGTTGGTCTTCCAAGCCCATCTAAATCCCAATCGGCTTCTGAATTAATTTGAATCATGATTTCGGGATTTATTGAATCCAAATCTTTTCCAGCAAGCGCGTTGGCAAGTGCGGATGGATACCAGAGTGAAGAGTCGGGAGCTCCAACAAACTTTGCGTAATATCTATCTGGACGCGCACTTCCTAAAATATCTGCAGAAGTTGATCGACTCCAGGTTGCTTCAACATTGATTGCGACTTTTGAATCAAAGTTTTCAGCCCATAGATCAATTGCATCCTGTACTTGATTCTTTGCCCACTCGGGAAAATTCTTGTAATCAACAACAAACTTTGAGCGCTTTTCTACGTTAGACGACTGCGTGGCCGGAACCGATATAACTCCCGATGCTTCTGCTGCATATGTGTGCCCCCATACAGTTGATGGGGCAACTAGTGGCGCCGCTTCGGCTTGCGGCATCGAGATTAAAGATGCGAGGAGAACTAGTAAAAGCCCCTTTGCGGTGCGAGTGCTGGTTCTTGTTTGCATATGTGCAAAAGGTATCAGGGTGAGATGATTTGCCTATGGATGAGAGCAATTCAAAGAACTTTGAGGATCTTTATTCTCGGATGAAGGCTGAACGTCCAATTTCATTGGATTTTTCGGAAGCACCAAAGAAACCAGAACCAACATTAGATGAAGCTCGCGAAGACTTAGCAAAATCTGTCAGCGAAATTGCACACGTTCTCTTTGCAAAAAGATTTGGACCTCTCGTTGGATCTGTCACACAAACAACTGTCAATGCTGTTCTAAAGGATTTAGAAAAGAGCGCGTACCGATTAAAAGGTGATGTCACACTCGTTGCTGAAGAGTTCATTGATCGTGCAATAAATAAGAAGCGGAAAAAATAGTTGTCGCAGACGATCATTACTGTTTTTTCACGACATGGCTGTCATCTCTGTGATGTTGCAATCGAAACACTTGAATCTATGAAGGACGAATTAGATTATTCGATTGACATCAAATACATAGATGGCGATGCCGAACTTGAAAAGCTATATGGCGAACAAGTTCCGGTGACACATATTGATGGGGAGCACCACGACTTCTGGCGCGTTGATCCAGAACGCTTTAAAGCTTGCCTTGAAACACATCGTCAGCGTCAATAATTTTGTACGCATAACCTTGCTCGGCTAAGAAGCGCTGACGGTTTTGTGCAAAGTCTTGATCGATTGTGTCGCGAGAGACAACAGAGTAAAAAGTTGCACTGCGGCCATCTGACTTTGGACGCAAGATACGACCCAGGCGCTGCGCTTCTTCTTGGCGCGATCCAAATGCACCTGAGACCTGTATTGCAATCGTTGCATCAGGTAAATCGATAGAGAAGTTAGCAACCTTTGAAACTACGAGGCAGGAAACTTCTCCAGTTCTAAATTTATTAAAGAGAATCTCGCGTTCTTTAACTGGTGTTTCACCCTTAATGAGCGGAACTCCAAGAACTTCTGAGAGCTCATCTAATTGATCGATGTATTGACCAATTACAAGTATTTGTTCGCCAGCGTGATGAGCAACGAGTGATTCAACAACATTGCGCTTTGTACGAGTTGTGGCGCAGAAGCGATAGCGCTCTTCTGGTTCGGCTGTTGCATATGAAAGTCGCTCGGCTTCGCTTAGATTTACGCGTACTTCAACGCATTGCGCAGGTGCGATATATCCCTGAGATTCAATCTCTTTCCAAGGAACATCAAAGCGCTTAGGACCGATGAGTGAAAAAACCTCACCTTCCATTCCATCTTCACGAACCAATGTTGCGGTAAGTC
>JBILSQ010000052.1:0-5438 GCA_044372035.1 Candidatus Planktophila sp.
AAGTTGCGTTAGTTCGCGATTGCGAATGACGTTATCGATGTTATCCCGCAAAGATTGACCAACTTTGCCACCCAAGGTATCGATGTTTGAAAGTAAGTTCTTGAGCGAACCAAAATCAACAATCCACTTGGCGGCCGTCTTTTCTCCAACGCCTGGCACTGATGGCAAGTTATCACTTGGATCTCCGCGCAACGCAGCAAAGTCTGGATACTGTTCGGCGCTCATTCCATACTTTGTAATGATGGCATCCGGTGTCATTCGAGCCATCTCGCTCACGCCACGCTTTGGATACAAAATTGTTGTGCGTTCATTTACCAGCTGAAAGCTATCCCTATCCCCCGTGCAAATAAGAATCTCGCACTTCTCGTTTTCCGCCCGCTTTGTAATTGTTGCGATGATGTCATCGGCTTCATAACCTTCGATTTCAAATTGTTGAATCCCAAAGGCGCTAACTAATTCATGCAGATAACTCATCTGAGAGCGAAACTCATCAGGTGTCTTTGAACGATTGGCTTTGTACTCAGGAAAAATCTCTGTCCTAAAGGTTTTTCGGGAAACATCAAATGCGACAGCGATATGTGTTGGCTTTTCTTCCTTGATCAAAGAAATCAGCATGGTGGCAAAGCCATAGATAGCGTTTGTGTGTTGACCTTGAGCGGTTGTGAAGTTTTCTGCGGGAAGAGCGAAGAATGCGCGGTACGCCATGGAGTGACCATCGATTAAAAGCAGGCGTTTGGTCATGCCCGCATCCTATGAGGCAAGTTAGACTTCAACCCATGGAACAAGCAGACTTTCTAGCATTAATCCGCGAACGTGGCAGTGGCGCACTCGATAAGAAAATGGGAATCGAGATTATCGAAGCTTCCCCACAGCGCCTTGTAGCAACGATGCCCGTTGAAGGAAATACACAGCCAATAGGTTTGTTACATGGTGGTGCCAATGTTGTTTTAGCTGAAAGTCTTGGCTCTGTTGGCACACAATTACATGCTGGACCAACTCGCAGGATTGTGGGCGTTGACATCAATGCAACACATCACAAATCAGCGACAAAAGGAATTGTTACTGGTGTCGCAACAGCGGTTTCATTGGGTAAAACAATGTGCTGCTATGACATTGTCATAACAAATGATGAAGGACAGCGCACTTGCACAGCTCGTATTACTTGCTTGATTCTGGCCGAGCGCTAAATCTTTATGAGTTAGTGCGCGCCCGTTCCGAGGTATGCCGCACGAACAGCAGGATCGTTGAGTAGATCTTTTCCTGAACCTTCTTTTGTAACGTTTCCGGTTTCAAGGACGTAGGCGCGGTCAGCTATTGCTAAGGCTTTCGCCGCATTCTGCTCTACGAGCAAGATTGTTACGCCTTGCTTCTTGATCTCCTTGATAATGTCAAAAATCTGAGCGATGAACTTGGGTGCTAATCCCATAGAAGGCTCATCAAGTAGTAATAAACGTGGGCGACTCATCAATGCACGACCAATAGCGAGCATTTGCTGTTCTCCACCTGACAGCGTTCCACCCATTTGTGAAACGCGTTCTTTCAAACGAGGAAAGAGTCCAAAGATTTTATCTAAATCTTCTTGTGTCTCTTGCTTCGATACTTTTCTTCCAAACTTACCCATCTCTAGGTTTTCTAAAACTGTCATTCCAGGAAAAATTCCGCGACCTTCAGGAGCCTGGCAAATTCCCTCGTTCACTCTCTGGAAAGGCTTGATGCTTTCCAGTGGTTTTCCGTCATAAGTAATTTCTCCACTTGCTGGTGAAAGAATTCCAGATACTGTCTTGAGGAAAGTTGTTTTACCCGCACCGTTAGCACCGATGAGAGTAACAACTTCGCCAGCGTTTACTTCAAGTGAAATACCCTTGATAGCTTTGATTTTTCCGTAGGAAACATTTAAGTCTTTAACTTTAAGAAGCATCTTCAGCAACTCCCAAATATGCATCAATCACGCGTTGATTATTCTGAATCTCTGCTGGTGTGCCTTCGGCGATTTTTTGACCGAAGTCCAATACAGATACTCGATCTGAAATTTCCATCACAAGGCTCATGTCGTGCTCGATAAGAAGAACTGCAAAACCACGATCGCGGATCTTGCGAATCAATTGACCAAGTTCAACTTTTTCTTGAGGATTAAATCCTGCTGCAGGTTCGTCGAGTAATAACACCTTTGGATTAAGTGCAAGTGCGCGAGCTATTTCAAGACGACGTTGATCTCCGTATGGAAGATTCTTAGCCATCTGCAGAGCTCTGTGATCAAGGCCAATGAACTTTAAAAGCTCATGAGCTTTTTCCATGCTTGCTTTTTCATCGCGTCGACTACGTGGCAAACCAAGTAATGATCCGACTAGGCCTGATTTATTAAGTGAATCTGCTGCTGTGGCAACGTTTTCTACTGCAGTCATATCTCCGAACAGACGAATGTTCTGAAATGTTCGACCAAGTCCTTTACGCGCAATTTGGTATGGACGAAGGCCAAGCATGGATTCACCATCAACGATTACGTTGCCTGATGTAGGCGTGTAGTAACCAGTAACAATATTGAAGACAGTTGTCTTGCCTGCGCCATTTGGACCAATCAGTGCCGCAATTTCGCCTTCATTGACGTGCAGATTTACTTTGTTAAGAGCAGTAACGCCACCGAAGTTTACGAGAATGTCTTGTACTTCCAGTAATTTCTTTGTCATTTGCTCTTCTCCTGAAACTTTTCACGCTTTTGACGAGGCAAAAGTCCATTAGGGCGGATGTTCATCATTACCACCATCAGGAGTCCGAAGAAAATAATTCGATAATCACTCAAGAATCGCAGCTTCTCTGGGATATACCCAAGAATAACTGCGCCGAGAATAACGCCCCAGATATTTCCCATGCCGCCAAATACGACGCATGCAAGAATCATGATGGAAAGATTCAGGGTAAACATTTCAGGTTGAATAGATCGAATCTGTGACGCATAAATGGCTCCTGCTAGCCCACCCACTGCACCGCCGATAATGAATGCCCACAACTTGTATTTAAGAGTTGCAACACCCATAAACTCTGCGACGTCTTCATCTTCACGAATCGCTTCCCACGCACGTCCTGGTTTTCTGTGCGAAAGTCGTAAAACTCCCCAGATAACAAGTAGTAATAATGTAAGAGTGAGCCAGTAGTACGTACGTGGATCCATAACTGAAAATTCGATACCAAATACTGAAGTTGGCCCAGGAATACCGGTTAATCCTGCAGCACCACCGATCGCTTCTGTGTTCACTGCAACAATTCTTACGATCTCACCAAAACCTAAAGTGATAATGGCTAAATAATCTCCTCGAAGACGCAGCGCTGGAAGTCCAAGAATGACCCCAGCAAGCATTGCGAAAGCCATTGCGAAGGGAAGAATCTCCCAAAAGTTAAGTGGCGTATGAATACTCATAACTGCATGGGTATAAGCGCCAATGGCAAAGAATGCTACGTATCCAAGATCCAGGATGCCTGATTTACCGACAACCACATTCAAACCAACTGCCATCAAACTAAACATGATGAGTGGATAGAAAAGTACTGAATTAAATGAGGTCTCAGGAGTGTCGATGATCGGATTGTTGAGCATCGGTAGAGCGAAGAAAATTCCGATTACAACGATTCTGAAAATTGTACGTTGAGCTGCGTTAGCTCCTTCCCACCAGTCGCCAAACCTAGCTCTTAAATTAAAAGATGAATTTGTTGTCTTGGCCATCGTTAGACTCTCGCCTTCTGTAACGCTTCACCAAATAGCCCAGTTGGTTTGATTAGAAGTACAAGTACCAAGATGACAAAGGTAACAACATCGCGCCAGTTGTATCCAAGAACCGCTGATGTGTATTGCTGCACTAAACCGAGTGCGAATGAGCCGTAGAGCGCACCCTTTACGTTTCCGATACCACCAAGAACTGCTGCAGTGAAGGCAGAGATACCGACGAGGAATCCAACATTTGACTTCGTGGTTTCATAGAAGACCATGTAGAAAGCGGATCCAACGCCCGCTAGAACTCCACCAAGTAAGAATGTGTAAGAAATAATTCTGTTGACATTTACACCCATAAGAATCGCCGTGCGTTCATCTTGTGAAACCGCACGGATTCCCAGGCCAAGCTTTGTGTGATTGATAATCCGATTAAGAATAAAGAAGATTATCGCTGCGCCAACAATTACTAGGACTTTATCTGCTGATAAATACAGAGTTCCCCATGTAAAAAATGGGTCTTTATTGATAAGTCGTGGAAAATCTAGATTCTTGGAATCTGTCATCACACGGAATACCTCTACCAAAACGAATGACGCACCGATTGCCGAAATCAGCGAGCTAAGTCGGCTCGCTCCCATGATACGTAACCTGCGATACGCCACGATTTCAAGAAGAACAGCAGATCCTCCACTGACAATGGCAGCAACCGTTGCGAGAAGAAGAAAAATTCCTATAAATTCTAAGAGTGGAAGCGGGTCCTCATAGCCTGTAAAACCAAATTGCAGAATCACAAAGTACGCAGACATTGTGCCGATCATGAAAATTTCGGAGTGCGCGAAGTTAATCAAGCGCAATACTCCGTAGACCAAGGTATAACCGAGAGAGATCAGAGCGTAAATTGCTCCAACTACGATCCCGTCTAGACCGAGTGACCAAAAATTCGTTATTAATATCGAAAAATCCACTTTTTATCCTTCTGGTTATTGCGATGCGTGGCAGGTGCCCGAAAGCACCTGCCACGCATTGCTAATTGATGATAGATAAATTCAGCTTATGAAAGCTTCTTTACCCAAACCATCTTTCCATTCTTAATTGTGTACTGGTTCATAACGATCTTATCTGGATCGCCTGTCGCAGAGAATGAAATTGTTGAACCAACAGCCTTAACAACTGCTGTGTCTAGCCAATCAGCTAGTGATTCGCGAGTTGTCTTTCCAGCCTTGATGCCTTGTAGCAAGACATAAGCTGAGTTGTAAGCCTCTAGTGTGTAGAGACCATGTTCCTGACCGAATCTAGTCTTGTATTCCTTAGCTAGTGCTGGTGCAACCTTATCCATTGGCTCTCCTGGAGCTGTCAGGTATGTACCTTCAGCGTTGCGCTTTGCAAGCTTGATGTACTCGCCATCTAGAACTCCGTCACCTGCGATGAAAGCAACCTTCTTAGTTGCTGGATTATCGCGAAGTGCCTTGATGAAGATTGCAGCTTCTGGGTAGTAACCACCGTAGAACACTGCAGTTGCCTTTGACTTTGCAACCTTAGCAACAACTGAAGTGAAGTTTGTTGTACCTTCTGTAACACCGTCAGTTCCAACGATGATCTTTGGTGCATTCTTCTTCACGATTGTTGCAAGACCCTTACCGTATGAAGTTGCATCATCAACAACGAATAGCTTTGACTTCAAGCCAATTGCGATTTGAGCAAGAGCTGGTCCTTGTACAAGGTCAGAACCTACGAC
>JBILSQ010000053.1:0-5369 GCA_044372035.1 Candidatus Planktophila sp.
ATGGTGAAACTACAGGCACTTTGCCGCCTTCATAAATTGGGACAGCTGCAAGTGTTTCTCCTGAGTACATTCCGCCAACTACACCGATTGCGCACTCATCTGCTACAACCTTTGCTGCAAGTGCTGGTGACTTGCTGCCAGATGCTTCTGTGTCAATTACATCGTAAGCAACTTTGGTCTTTGGATTTGTTTTGTTGTACTTCTCAATTGCAAGAATTACTCCGTTTGCTTCGTTGATACCAGTCTCAGCGTATGGACCAGTTTGTGCGCCTTGGAAGTAGATCTTTAGGTCGCCAGCACAAGCTGCAAATGCGCTTGGAGCTGCGGCAACTGTTAATCCAACAGCCAGAGCTGAAGCAGAAACGATTGAAATGATCTTTTTCATGTATTGCCTTTCCTGTTCTTTTGTCCCGGGACAGGGAGATGAGAAGGGTAATGCCTCGGAGCGCATTTGAACAAGGTGAAAGTGAGCGTAAATCTCTGCCCACGTGGGATTTTTGGCTACTAGTTGCCCTCAGGAACTGCGCTCGGTGAAATAACCGCTTCGGCCACTGCTTTCATACTTAATCGGCGATCCATAGCCGCTCTTTGAATCCACGAAAAGGCTTCGGGTTCGCTGAGATTGAGAGCTTGCATCAAAATACCTTTTGCTTTGTCAACTAACTTTCGAGTTTCTAAACGCTCGTGCAAATCGTGAACTTCATCCGCCAAAGATTTCATTTGCGTGTGACGACTGATTGCAATTTCAATGGATGGAATCAAATCATTTATTGTAAATGGTTTGACAACGTATGCCATCACTCCTGCATCGCGTGCGCGATCTACTAACTCTTTCTGGCTAAAAGCAGTAAGTAGTAGAACTGGGGCTGTGGCAATGATTTCTTCTGCTGCTGAAATTCCATCGAGAACTGGCATTTTCACATCAAGGATTGCTAAATCTGGTTTGTGTTCTTTCGCTAACTCAATCGCCTCTGCACCATTTGTTGCCTGTGCAACAACTTCATAACCGGATTCGGTAAGCATTTCAACTAAATCCATACGAATGAGTGCCTCATCTTCGGCAACCAAAATTCGTATTGTGCTCATGTGCCCCGAGTCGGATTCGAACCGACACTATGCAGTGTTTGAGACTGCCCTCTCTACCGTTGGAGTACCGAGGCGCAGCAAAAGTCTAACGCTAATCCTTGATTCGGAGAAAATGTGAGCGTGATTAGCGATAAGCAGGGGCAACGCCACCAACAGCGTCACCAACGATGTGAACACGCATTGCATTTGTTGATCCTGGTATTCCAGGAGGAGAACCCGCAACAATCATTACGTTTTCACCTTTCTGCGCGCGTCCACTCTCAATTAAAACTGTATCCACTTGCTTAACCATTTCATCGGTGTGCTTAACCATATCGGTGATAACTGGTTCTACTCCCCACGTCAGAGCTAAACGGTTGTAAGTACCAACTTCTGGAGTCATGGCCAAAATTGGAATCGGTGATCGCAAACGTGACATACGACGTGCTGAGTCTCCGCTTTGAGTAAATGCCACTAGATACTTTGCTTCAATAATTGCGCCAACTTCTGTAGCGGCTTTCGTGATTGCTCCACCTTTTGTACGTGGTGAGTTGATGATTGGGCGGATGCGATCAAGGCCGCCTTCTTCTGTTCGTTCGATGATTCGAGCCATAGTTTCGACTGCCTCGATAGCGTGTTCACCAATACTGGTCTCACCTGAAAGCATCAATGCATCTGCACCATCTAATATCGCGTTGGCGCAATCAGTAGCTTCTGCTCGCGTTGGTCGTGAATTAGTAATCATTGAATCCAGCATCTGGGTGGCAACAATGACTGGCTTTGCGGCGTTTCGCGCAAGTTCGATGCAGTGTTTTTGTACCAGCGGAACATCTTCAATTGGTAACTCCACGCCAAGATCGCCACGCGCAACCATGATGCCGTCGAATGCAGCAACAATTTCAACTAAATTTGTTACTGCTTGAGGTTTTTCAATCTTAGCTATGACAGGAACGTGAATTCCTTCTTGATCCATAATCCGATGAACATCTTTAATGTCATCGGCGCTTCGCACAAAAGAGAGCGCAATAAAATCTGCACCAGCTTTGAGGCCCCATCGCAAATCATCAATATCTTTTTCTGAAAGAGCAGGGACTGACACTGCTACGCCAGGCAAATTGATTCCTTTGTTATTGCTGACAACACCTGGATCAATCACTTTTGTCACAACATCTGTCTTTGTTACAGAAGTAACTTCAACTGTCACTCTTCCATCATCAATCAGGATGCGATCGCCTGCTTTGCAATCCCCTGGCAAACCTTTGTAGGTAGTTCCAACTCGATCTTTGGTGCCTTCGATCTCATCGGTAGTAATTGTGAAAATATCTCCACGAGAGAGCTCGTGTGGGCCGCTCGAAAACTTTGCTAAACGGATCTTGGGACCCTGTAAATCAACAAGAATTGCAACTGGCACTTTTGCTTGCGCTGCTGCTTTTCGAACAGTTTCTAATTGGCTCTGATGCTGCGTGTGTGTTCCGTGAGAGAGATTGAGCCGAGCCATATTCATGCCAGCTTTGATGAGTTGTTCAACTTTTGCAGCAGATTCAACTGCTGGACCCATTGTGCAGACAATCTTGGCGCGGCGCATATGCCAATCCTATCTGTTATCTGCAGTCGCTATAAAACAAGTGGTCGATCTGTTGTAAATATCGGTGCATGTAATTGTGACTTTTCTTCGGTGAGATATGAATCAACTGCAGCAGCTGCGCTACGACCTTCAGCAATTGCCCACACGATTAATGATTGCCCACGGCCAGCATCTCCGGCAACAAAGACGCCTTCAGAAGTTGTTTGGAAGTTTGCATCGCGTTTAATGTTTCCACGAGCATCTAATTCAACTTCTAATTGATTAATCAGAGCGTTTTGTTCTGGGCCAGTAAAACCCATTGCCAGAAATACAAATTGTGCAGGAATCTCTCGTTCAGTTCCTGGGATAGGTGAGAACTTTCCATCAACAAATTGTGTTTCAACAATCTTAATTCCGCGAAGATTGCCGTCGGAATCTCCTAAAAACTCTTCGGTGCTGACGGAGAAGATTCGGTTATCTAACTCTTCGTGCGCACTGGAAACTCTAAAAATCATTGGATAAGTCGGCCACGGCGCATTAGATGGCCGTTCATCAGTTGGACGAGGCAAGATTTCTAGTTGAGTAACAGACTTTGCACCTTGGCGAACGGCTGTGCCCAAACAATCAGCGCCGGTATCTCCGCCACCCAAGATGATGACATCTTTACCTTCAACATTAATTGGACGCTCGGTTATTTCTCCGAGTGCTTCTTTGTTGCCCCATGGCAAATACTCCATTGCTTGATAAATGCCCTTAAAGGATCTTCCTGGGATTTCGAGTTCACGCCACTGTGTTGCACCTACGGCTAGAACTACAGCGTCATAACGAGTACGAAGTTGTGCGCCTGTGAGATCTACACCGACGTTAACTCCTGGACGAAAACGAGTTCCTTCTTTTTCCATCTGAACAAGTCTGCGATCAACAATGTGCTTCTCCATTTTGAACTCTGGAATTCCGTAACGAAGCAATCCGCCAATCTTTTCAGCGCGTTCATACACTGCAACTGTGTGTCCGGCGCGAGTAAGTTGTTGGGCCACAGCAAGGCCTGCGGGTCCTGAACCAATTACTGCGACAGTTTTTCCAGATAAGCGATCTGGTGGCAAAGGCTTAACATTTCCTGCACCAAAAGCTTCTTCAATAGTGCGAAGCTCGACCTGTTTAATTGTGACAGCGTCAGCGTTTATTCCAACAACGCATGCAGTTTCACATGGTGCAGGACATAAACGTCCGGTGAACTCTGGAAAGTTATTTGTTGCGTGCAAGCGATCGATTGCACTCTCTTTATCCCCACGCCATAGCAAGTCATTCCACTCTGGAATTAGATTTCCGAGCGGGCATCCTTGATGGCAAAAAGGAATTCCACAATCCATGCAACGACCAGCTTGTTTCTGTAAATGCTCAAAACTCTGTGGTTCATACACTTCATTCCAGTCTTTGATACGAACATCTACTGGACGACGTTTTGGTAACTCACGCGGAGTGGATAAAAATCCCTTTGGATCAGCCAAGAGCTGCCACCTCCATTACATATTGATCAACAGGCAAACCTTCGCGGTTAGCTTTCTCTATTGCTCCCAGAACACGTGCGTAATCTCGAGGCATGACAAGTGAAATTCGGCTGAGGGCCTTGTCCCAATCTGCCAAGAGTTCGTGGGCAATGACAGAACCAGTTTCTACTTCAAATGAAGAAATTAAGGCTC
Source organism: Candidatus Planktophila sp. (assembly GCA_044372035.1). GTDB lineage: Bacteria > Actinomycetota > Actinomycetes > Nanopelagicales > Nanopelagicaceae > Planktophila. The sequence goes on from JBILSQ010000053.1 coordinate 4,330, forward strand.
GCAAAGATTCTTTTTGATCTGGTGGAACAGAGATGATGTCAACCATCTCCTGGTTTACGTTGGCTTGATTTAAATCCAATACAAATGCACGCCCACCTGACATGCCCGCAGCAAAGTTACGGCCGGTGCGACCTAGTACTACAACTGTTCCACCCGTCATGTACTCGCATCCGTGATCACCAACGCCTTCGACAATTGCTGTAGCACCTGAGTTGCGAACACAGAATCTTTCGCCAACCATTCCTCGAATAAATATCTCACCAGAGGTTGCGCCATAACCAATGACGTTACCTGCAATTACATTGTCTTCTGATGCGAACTGTGCCTTTTCATCAGGGCGCACAATGACGCGACCGCCTGAAATTCCTTTAGCAACATAATCGTTTGCATCTCCGTATAAACGAATTGTTAAGCCGCGTGGAATAAATGCACCCAGTGATTGACCAGATGAGCCGTGCAGCGTCACATCGATTGTGCCTGGTTCGAGTCCATCAGCTCCGTATGTGCGTGTTATTTCTGAGCCAAGCATTGTTCCGACAGTTCGGTTAACGTTTCGAACAGGTAGGTCGATTCGCACGGGTTGCTTAGACTTTAGAGCGGCAGCTGATAACTCAATCAGTTTGTTATCGAGTGCATTAACAAGTCCATGATCTTGGGTTGTTGTGCGATGCAAAGGACTCTTTACATCTGGACGCATCAATAGTGGTGAGAGATCTAAGCCGTGAGCCTTCCAGTAATTAACGGCATCACGTGTGTCTAGATATTCAACATGGCCAATAGCCTCTTGCAATGTCTTGAATCCAAGTTGGGCAAGTAGCTCGCGAACTTCTTCTGCAATGTACTCAAAGAATGTTTCAACGAATTCAGGCTTTCCGGTAAAGCGTTTGCGTAACTCTGGATTTTGAGTAGCAACTCCAACAGGGCATGTATCGAGATGGCACACGCGCATCATGACGCAACCAGAGACAACTAGTGGAGCTGTCGCAAAACCAAACTCTTCAGCACCCAATAGCGCAGCGATAACTACATCGCGACCCGTT
>JBILSQ010000106.1:0-3174 GCA_044372035.1 Candidatus Planktophila sp.
CAATATTGAGTTAATGGCACCAGCAATTAAGCCAACAAGTATTCCTAGAACGCACGCAATGATGATCCACATCAGCGATTCACTTCCGGTTGTATCACTCTTACTTCTCATCACATATGCAGCGACAAGTGCTGCTGCATTGGAAATCGAAACAATTGATAAATCAATTCCACCAGTAAGCATTGAGAGCATCACCGCGATACTAAGAATCGCAATTTCTGGCACTTGATATGACATCGACTTAAAGTTATTTGGAGAGAAGAAGATGTTTGGAGACATGATTGAGAAGACCAAGAGTGTGCCAATTGTTATTGCTAACAATTGCGTGATTTTGCGATCAGCTAATAAACCGCTGTTTAGTTTGTTCCAACGCTCATTCATGATTAAGCCGCCTCATCATTAGTTGAAACACGACGATTCTTTGCTTTTCTACTCTCGTTAATGGCTTGGACAGTAATACCGATTAATAGCAATGCACCAACAGCTGCGCGTTGCCACGATCCGCTCACACCCAAAAGAATTAAGTTGTTTTTAATCAAGCTAATAAGAATTACACCGAGCACTGTTCCAAAGACAGTTCCGTATCCACCCATAATGCTTGCGCCACCTAAAACAACAGCAGCAATGATGTCGAGTTCAGAACCCGCTAGATCATAAGGATTAGCTTTGCGTTGAAGAGAGACGAAAAGAATCCCAGCAAGTCCTGATAGCGCTCCTACAAGCATGTAGATCTTTGCTTGTGTGCGCTTTACAGAGATTCCGAGGCGGCGCGTCGCTTCAACGCCACCACCAAGTGCGTAAACAGATCGACCAAACATTGTGCGATTCAATAAGAATGCAACGAGCAGAGTAATAATCACAATCGGAATAATCAGGACGTGCAGTCGAGCTAAGGTGCCTCCCTCTGTTTGCACCTGCAATAAATCAGCGGTTGCAAAGTTATCGAGTCCCACTGGAATATCACTGATAAATGATGAACCAATAAATGTGAGCATGATTCCGCGGAAAATTCCCGCCGTACCCAGCGTTGCAATCAGAGTCGGAATTCCGAAACTCGCAATTGCTATTGAGTTAAGACCACCTAAAGCAACTCCGATGAGAATTGCTAAAACAATTGGAATCATCAAGCTGTTTTCATTTAAATTAAATTTCTGCATGATCACAACTGCGGTGTAACCCGCAAAGATTCCAACAATTGGGAATGAAACATCGATGCCACCGCTAATGATGACAACCAATACACCTAACGCAAAGAGCAGTTGAACAATTGATGATCTGAAAACATCAAAGAGTGTTGATATTGTAAAAAACTCTGGGCTCTTGATGCCAATAGAAATTGAGAGCACAATAATCGCAATAATCAACGCCGTTTCGTTGCGAAGTAAAAGTTTCTTCCAATTCATGGCTTAGCTCAACTCCTTATACAAGACGTTCTCATCGAGTTCTGATTCGCTGAATTCTTTAGAGACCTGACCATTTTTGATAACCATTACGCGGTGACAAATTTGAATGAGTTCTGGGATGTCATCTGAGACAACTAAAAATGACATGCCTTCTTGTGCTCTGTCACGAATGATTTCTAAAATTTCTCGCTTTGACCCAATATCAACGCCAACAGTTGGACCATTTAAAATCATCAAATGTGGATTCATGGCTAGCCACTTTGCCAATACAACGCGCTGTTGGTTTCCACCCGATAGTGAAGTGACAGGGTTCTGCGAGTTTTTAGTTTTGATGCGCAGATCTTTGATCCACTTTTCGCCTGCTTCGAATAGGCGAGACTTAGCGAGTGTTCCGCCGCGACCTTGGTATTGATCGATTCCAACAGCAACTATGTTGCGAAGAATTGATTGATCTAAGAACAATCCTTGAGTTAAACGATCTGGTGGCACATAACCGATACCTGCTTTGATGGCTGCAGATGAAGAGTTCAGTTGGATTGACTTGCCTTCGACAATGATTTCACCTGAGTCAACTGGATACTGGCCAAAGATTGCTTCTGCAAGCTCTGTTCGTCCGGATCCTAGGAGGCCAGTGATTCCAAGAATTTCACCTGGTGCAATTGAGAAAGAAACATTTGAAAATGTTGGCTTGGTGCTTAAGTTTTTGACTTCAATAACTTTTGTACTCGATGGTTTAAGTGGCGGTGCGATTCGTGTTTCTGAAATATTTAATCCAGTCATCGCCTCTGAAATTGCTTCGCGCTTGTAATCCTTCATCAAACCATCTGCCACTAATTCCCCGTTACGCAAAATAGAGATGGTGTTACAGATTTCTTGAATCTCGTCAATTTTGTGACTGACGAAGACGGTTGCAACACCGCGCGCCTTGATCTGCTCGATTACTTCGAAGAGGCGCTTGATTTCTTTGCGAGTAAGCGCTGTTGTTGGTTCGTCCATAAATAACATCTTCACGCCTAAGTTAGTGGCGCGTGCGATAGCAATAAGTTGTTTGGATGCGATAGAAATTTCAGCAACTGGTGCGTTGATATCAATATCAATACCGATTAACTCTAGGGCTGTTTGTGCAATCTCTTTAGACTCTTTTTTACTTAGAAAGTGTGAGTTCTTGGAAATGTATGTAGGAAGTGCAATATTTTCTGCGACAGTTAAATTCGGCAAAAGTGAAAAATCTTGAAAAATAACTTGTACACCTTCTCGGACAGCTTCACGAGGAGATAGAGATGTAAATGTTTTTTCGCCTAAACGAATAAGACCTGAATCTGGTACGTGTACACCGGCCATTATTTTGATGAGTGTGGATTTACCGGATCCATTTTCACCGGCGATGCAATGTACTTCGCCGCCTTTGACTGAGAGCGAAACGCCCGCTAATGCTTTTGCACCGCCGAAGGATTTAACAATATTTTCAACACCATATTCAGCAGTAAGTAATACAGACATTTTTTGTAATATGCCTTTCTTTACTGTGAGGAGGTTAAATTATTTTATTACCTTTTAAGCAAGAGTGGGGCGCGGAATTCCGCGCCCCACTCTTTTCGAGCTTAATTGCTTGGTTATTAGATGTTGTACTCACCCATGTTGTTCTTATCAACAATAACCCAAGCAGCACCTGACCAGCTGACCTTTGTGCCAGCGATCTTTTGGATGCTTTCATAGCCAGGAACGCCTAGATCTAGACCTTCAGTGATTTCTCCACCGTCAGCAAGAATAT
>JBILSQ010000108.1:0-3171 GCA_044372035.1 Candidatus Planktophila sp.
CTCTACACGCATGCGACACCGCAACGGATGATGCAATTGCATGGGGTGTTCTAAACAATGTGGCCCTGTTATTGATTGCACCTTGTTGTCACCATGATTTGCAGGTTCAGATTCAGGATGTTCCCGAGCCATGGCCGATGCTGACTCGACACGGAATTATGCGCGAACGTTTAGGCGATCTCTTGACTGATTCTTTTCGAACTCAAATTCTCAAACTTTTGGGGTACAGAGTCGACGCAATTGAATTCGTTGGGGGAGAACACACACCACGCAACCTCATGATCCGTGCGACTAAAACTGGTGCTAAACCTGATGCAATTGATATCGCCCGATACAAAGAGATGCTTGCAGAATGGAAAGTACAGCCCGCCCTTGCGCTGCGCCTTGCAAAAGAATTAGACGCAATCTAGCCCGCTGCACCATTAGACTTCACGCATGTCCAAAGTCCTCGCATCGCTGCCAATTGGTGAAAAAGTTGGCATCGCATTCTCTGGTGGTTTAGATACATCAGTTGCAGTCGCGTGGATGCGCGATAAAGGTGCAATTCCTTGCACATACACCGCAGACCTTGGCCAATACGACGAGCCAGATATTGATGGTGTTCCAGATCGCGCGAAACAATACGGCGCTGAGATTTCACGAATTGTTGATTGCAAAGAAGCACTCGTTGAAGAAGGTTTTGCAGCCATTGCTTGCGGTGCTTTTCATATTCGTTCAGGCGGAAAACAGTATTTCAATACAACACCTCTTGGCCGAGCAGTAACGGGAACACTTCTTGTTCGCGCAATGCTTCAAGATGGCGTCGATATTTGGGGCGATGGCTCAACCTATAAAGGAAATGACATTGAGCGTTTCTATCGTTACGGATTACTCGCTAATCCAAATTTAAGAATCTATAAGCCATGGCTGGATGCTGACTTTGTACAAGAACTCGGTGGCCGCAAAGAAATGTCACAGTGGCTAGTCGATCACAAGCTTCCTTATCGCGATAGCGTTGAAAAAGCGTATTCAACTGATGCGAACATTCTTGGCGCAACCCATGAAGCAAAGACTTTAGAAAACCTCGATGTGTCCCTCGAAACAGTTCAACCCATCATGGGTGTTCGCTACTGGGACCCACAGGTAGAAATTAAATCTGAAGACGTTGTCATCGAATTCGTTCAGGGTCGCCCACACTCAATTAATGGCAAAACATTTAAATCAGCCGTTGATCTAATTCACGAAGCAAATGCAGTTGGTGGACGTCATGGTCTTGGTATGAGCGATCAAATTGAAAACAGAATCATTGAAGCTAAGAGCCGTGGAATTTATGAAGCACCAGGAATGGCGCTTCTCTTTATTGCCTACGAACGTTTAATCACAGCGATTCACAATGAAGACACAATCGCCAACTATCACGCAGAAGGCCGCAGACTCGGTCGCTTGCTTTATGAAGGTCGTTGGTTAGATCCACAATCATTAATGCTCCGCGAATCTTTACAACGCTGGGTCGCATCCGCCGTAACAGGAAAAGTTACGTTGCGTCTTCGTCGCGGAGATGATTTCACAATCATTAACACTGAAGGCTCTGGTTTTAGCTATCACCCAGAAAAACTCTCAATGGAGCGCACAGAAAACGCTGCATTTGGTCCAACTGATCGCATTGGTCAACTAACTATGCGCAATCTAGATATTGCAGATACTCGTGAAAAACTCGAGCTCTATCGCAACCAAGGTCAACTAGGTGGCGGGCACTTTAAGTTAATTAACGAATTAGAATAAAGAAAACTTTAGCCCTGCAATTATCAGCACGACTCCAAGTGCACGCTTAACACCAACGGATGAAAATCTAGATATTCCAAGCCTTGTACCTATGAGTGCGCCGATGATTACTGCGCCCAAAAAGAGCGGCAAAGTATCTGGCAATTCAGATGTTGATCTGTAATTTCCCAATAGACCAGCCACAGAATTAACAAAGATAAACGCTGCAACTGTTCCGCTTGCTTGCTTTACGTGATTCCAGCCAAGCCAAATGATTAGCGGTGAAAGAAAGATTCCACCACCTGTTCCGGTGATGCCTGCAAGGAAACCAATCGATGCGCCCATAAGGATTGCTAGCAAGTAATTAACTGGCTTAATCTCACGATCACGAGATGCTGCCAAAAAGATAAATCGAAGGCCTGAAAGAATAAGCAGGACGCCCACGATTGGTTTATAGATTTCACTTGGCACATTTATGTACCCACCAACAAATGCAGCAGGGATTGCGCCCAAACTTAAGACGAGAAATAACTTTTTATCAAAGAAATTGTTTCGGATATAGCGCCAACTGGCGTATGCAGATACTGCAATGTTTAGAGTCAACGCAGTTGGTCTGATAACTGTGGTTGAAAGATTAAAGAGAGTCATAACAGCGATATACGCCGATGAGCCTGCGTGGCCCACCGACGTATATAGAACTGCGCCTAGCAATAAACAGAGCGCTATTACAAGGTTAGTAAATTCGAACATTTTTTCTTATAGAGAAAATGATGGATATTCATCAGTCACAAGAATGACTGCATATCCGTAGATTCGATTCCAGTACTGAGTTACTCGAGCAATTACATCGGCTGATGACTCAGGCATTGATCCGGTAAACAAAATGCTAAACCAAGCCACAATCAACATGATGAAACCGTAAATGGAGTAAACAACTCCGACGATGTAAAGCGGAATAGCGAATAACCATTTAATCAAAGGTAATCCACGGCTGAGGGACTTGCCTCCATCGACCTCGGGGTAAGTTATCTGAACTACATTGCTATCTTCGATTGATGGGTATTCATCTGTCAGAAGTGCAATGTATACCCACACACGATTTACGAGTCCAAAGAGTGCCTTGTTAAATGTAAGCACATAGCTTGGATACGCGCCACGAAATAGCAGAGCCAGCACGACTGGCAAAACAAGCAGACCATAAGTTTGCATTGGATTATCGCTAAAGAATGTCTCAATAGAAAAAGATGAAACGAAGATAATTACCGGGAAAGCAATAACGATACGGGCAAATGCAGTGGCCCGATCACGGTTTTCTAATTGGACTTGGAAGGTTGTTTCTATTTGGTTGCTCATGTTCGTACTCTACTATTGAGACATGGATTTGCTTCATGGGCTCGACTTACTCTCCACCTTTGTATTTGCTTTGGTTGG
>JBILSQ010000107.1:0-3171 GCA_044372035.1 Candidatus Planktophila sp.
GAGTGCTCTGCGTACTTTCTTTCGCTCACTCATGGGAATTCTCCAAAGAATCTAACAACTCAGAAATGGTCTCAACAATGAGGCCGCGTTCGACAATCTTAATACGCTCATGCAAAACCGCTTCTGTATCGCCTTCCAGAATAGGCACTTCTCTGGAAACAATTACTTTTCCAGTGTCTACGCCGGCATCAACCCAGTGAATCGTTGCTCCAGTTTTGCTAGACCTGGCATCTAAAGCATCTCGGACTGCGTGTGCGCCAGGAAAATTTGGCAACAAGGATGGGTGACTATTGATTACTTTAAATGTTGAAACGTACTCGGCATCTAAAATCCGCATGAATCCAGCACTAACAACCAGAGCTGGATTAAGAGACTCTGTTATCAACAATAATTCGTGATTCCAGTCCGCGCGATTTTCATGCATGGGGTGTGAAATTATTGGCACTCCGAGCGCTGCGCACTTTGCAACAACTTCTGCATCTGGCTTATCAGTTAATACTGCAACAACATGTGCTGCAAGATCACCTCTGTTGCTTGCCATGATTATTGCTTCTGCTAATGAACCTGTGCCCGAAGCCAAGAGAAGAAGTGTTCTATCCATCAGACTTATTCTTTTTACTTGGAAGTGATATTCGTGGAATCAGTATTGCTAGTGCAATACCAATTCCCATTTCAATTGCAACACTCAGTGGAAACATCCATAACGAAGGCCCGACAGTAGACATTTCTTGAGTGAGTAGGGATCCGCTTGCAAAAAAAGCAAGGAGGAAAACACAGGCGATGCTCACAAAGTAACTCTGCAACAACACTCTCGTACTCGAAGAAATAGTCCAACTGGCCAATAGAGCGCCAGCCATAACAAAGAAGAATATTGAGAACAAGAATTGCGGATGTTCAGCACTTGGAAGTGCTCCGAGAATTGGCAGAGCCGGAATTTGATCAACGGAGTGTTGTAGTGGCGACACCAGAGTGTTTGCCCCTACGCCAAAACCTGTGCCACTTAAGTAAGCCATGGCTGATACCGCAGCATTTGGTAAGTAAACAATGTTGATCAACAAGAGCAAAAGTCCACCAAAGATTCCTGGTTGCAAGACTGTTATCAAATCTTTAACCGTTGAAAGATTCATGAAAAATGAGAACGCCAGGAATAAAGCGCTCACAGCGAGCAACAAAGCAACTATCCGTGTGCCAAAACTTACGGGCAGCGTGAGCGTAACTTTTTTGCCCACCGTTAAGGTCGTCAGGTAAACAGAAGGAACTAAAATCATCAATGCGAAGTACCACACAGGACGAATTGCATTTGTTGTAGAGACAAATACCAAGAGTTGAGCAATCAGGCAATAGATCACTGTGAAGTGAATCCGAGCTACGTTAATTAGTGTTGTATCTCGATCTAAGCGATCAACAATTCGTGAAAAAGAACTTCTGATTGCTAAGAACGGAAAGAGCAGTCCACCAAGTGGAAGGTATGAAAGATAACCTTCAACAGCAGCTGGTGGAATGCTTAGCGAAAATGGAATTCTGTGAATTCCTAGCCATACCCAGAGTGAAGCTCTGATTGGATCTGAAGTATTTCCGGTAAGACTTCCGGCAGTTGCCCATGCGATGAGCGATAGGAAAGAAATTGGCAGTAATACGAGTGCGATGCTGCGAAGAACTTGTGACAACGAGACCCACAGGACGCGTTGAAACATTTGAGCTAGCGGCCCAATATTGCGCGCATTAGTTGCGCGCTCTCACTTGGTGTCTTGCCAACTTTTACTCCTGCGGCTTCAAGTGCATCTTTCTTTGCTTGTGCTGTTCCTGAAGATCCGGAAACAATTGCACCTGCGTGCCCCATTGTTTTTCCTTCAGGAGCAGTAAATCCTGCGACATAACCAACAACTGGCTTAGTGACATATTCGCTAATAAATGCTGCTGCACGCTCTTCGGCATCGCCACCAATTTCACCAATCATGACAATTGCTTTTGTATCTGGATCATCTTGAAATGCTCTTAAGCAATCGATATGCGTGGTGCCAATTACGGGATCTCCACCAATTCCAACTGCAGTGCTAAAGCCAATATCGCGAAGCTCGTACATCATCTGATACGTCAGTGTTCCGGATTTTGAAACCAAACCAATCGGTCCGCTGCTTGTGATGTCTGCAGGAATAATTCCAACATTTGATTTACCTGGGCTGATGAGTCCTGGACAGTTTGGTCCAATAATGCGAGTTGTTCCTTTGCTTAACGCGTGCGCGTAGAAACTTGCTGAATCATGAACTGGAATACCTTCAGTGATGACAACCACTAGCGGCATGGATGCATCGATTGCGTCAATGACAGCGGCTTTGGCAAATTTTGGTGGAACGAAGACAACAGATGTATTGGCTCCTGTTGCCTTCATGGCTTCTGCGACAGTGTTAAAAACAGGAAGTGCGTGGCCATCTATGTCGACGCTTTGTCCACCTTTACCAGGTGTAACTCCACCTACAATTTTTGTACCTGAAGCCAACATGCGTTTTGTATGTTTTGTTCCTTCAGCGCCTGTCATTCCTTGCACAATGACGATGCTCTTATCATCAATAAAAATAGACATTACTTGGCCGCCAATTCTGCAGCACGATTTGCTGCTCCATCCATGGTGTCCACTTGTTCAATGAGCGGATGTGCGGCAGCTTTTAAAATTGCACGTCCTTCAATCACATTGTTTCCATCAAGTCTGACAACAATCGGTTTCGTTGCCTTTGAACCCAATAAATCCAACGCTTGAACAATGCCGTTAGCAACCGCATCACACGCGGTAATTCCACCAAAGACATTTACGAAAACGCTCTTTACATCTGAATCGCCTAAAATAATTGAAAGCCCATCAGCCATGACTTGTGCGGATGCGCCTCCACCAATATCTAAGAAGTTAGCTGGTCTGACTCCCCCAAATTTTTCTCCTGCATACGCAACAACATCGAGCGTGCTCATCACAAGGCCTGCTCCATTACCAATAATTCCAACTTGACCATCAAGCTTTACGTAATTGAGATCTTTTTCTTTAGCTGCAGCTTCAAGGGCATTTGTTGCAGCGTGATCAATCAGTGCTTCGTGATCTGGATGTCTAAAGCCTGCGTTGTCATCCAACGTTACTTTTCCATCGAGTGCAATAACTTTTCCATCAACTGTCTTTACTAGTGG
>JBILSQ010000109.1:0-3170 GCA_044372035.1 Candidatus Planktophila sp.
GATCAAGAAGAAGCGATGCGCATGAGCGATCGCATTGCTGTCTTTAATGCAGGTGCGATTGAGCAAATTGGCACCCCACAACAGGTCTATGAAAAACCAGAGAGCACATTCGTTGCTCGCTTCCTAGGTGTTTCAAATGTCTTTTCAGGTCAAGCTGCGCAAGAAATCTTCGGCAGCTCCGCCACAATCAACATCAGACCAGAGCGAATTAAATTGGTATCCGCCGATACCAAACCACAAACGGGTGAAAGCGGCGTGGTCGGAACAATTATCGAAGCCTCCTATATCGGAGCAACCACAATATTTTTAATTCAAACAGAGTCGGGGCAGAAGGTAATTGCCACCAGGTTAAATGAAGAATTGCCAGATCAAATCAACCGATTTGCAACTGGTGATCGGGTCGGTGCCGTTTGGAAAAGCGACCACTCGGCAGTGATACCTACCTAATATGACTAGAAGTAGTCAGGTGAAAGGAAGATCTATGAAAGGCAAGAAACTCTCAGCATTTAGCCTCTTGGCTGTATCGGTGCTGCTTCTTTCTGGTTGTTCATCAAGTGGTGACTCAGCTGGCGTAGAGATCGAAGTACCAGATATCCCAATGCACGAATCAATGGGTGAATACGAAGGCGAAGTAAACATTGTTAACTGGGCTGGATTCGTCGATCCAAAGTGGACCGATAAGTTCGAAGCAGATACCGGTTGCATCGTTAAGTCTCGTACAGCTGGAACAAGTGATGAAATGGTTACTTTGATGCGTACAGGTCAATATGACATTGTTTCTGCATCAGGTGACGCTGCACTACGTCTAATCGTAGGTGGAGACGTTCAGCCACTTAATGTTGAATTAATTCCAAACTTCAGTGATGAAATTGCTGCAGGTATGCGCAATAACATCTATGACACTGTAAATGGCAAGCCATACGGTGTCCCAATCGGTCGCGGTGCAAACCTTCTTCAGTACAACGATGATGTAACTAAGGGTGCACCAGAGAGCTGGGATGTTGTTTGGGAGACAAACAGTCCATACAAGGGCAAGATCACTGCTTATGACGCACCTATCTACATTGCAGATGCTGCTGTGTACTTGAAGTATCACAAGCCAGAGCTAGGAATTCAGAATCCATATGCTCTAGATGAAACTCAATTAGCTGCGGCAATTGATTTGCTCAAGCAACAAAATACGATTATTGGCGAGTACTGGTCAGATGCAGTAGCGCAAATAACTTCCTTCGCTGGCGGCAACACTGTTGTCGGAACATCGTGGGAAATTCTTCGTAAGTTTGCTGCAAAGCCAAATCTAAAGACCACACTTCCAATTGAAGGTTCAACTGGTTGGTATGACTCTTGGTTGGTTAGCTCAAAGACAAAGAACGTTAACTGTGCATACGCTTGGATGGATTACACAAGTACAGCATCTGTTAATGGCGCAATTGCAATGAACTTCGGTATGGCACCAGCAAATACTGCATTCTGTGCATCTAGCGCAATGGCACAAGCTCACTGTGATGAGTTTGCTGCTGAAGACGAGGCGTTCTGGACGAAGGTCGCTCCTTGGACAACTCCAATTGAAACCTGTGTTGATGGTCGCAAGGACGTTAAGTGCACCAGCTTCCAGGAATGGACTAATGCTTGGGCAACCGTCAAGGGTTAACCAGCACGTCATAACAAGTAAGTAAGGAGTGAGGGGATTTAGCAATAGATCCCCTCACTCTTTATCAAATTCATAGATTTCTAAAAAAGAGTTAGGCAAACATGAGCGCAGTTACAACGAAGGTCGGCACTAGGCCGGTCTCTTCGTATTTGTATAAGCGCGCCAGATTAAGATTATTTGGCCTTATCGCCCTGCCAATGTTTTGGATCGTGGGCGTATACATTCTTTCGCTATTCCTATTATTAATCACAGCATTTTGGTTTGTTGATCCCTTCACATCAAAGGTGATCCCTGGTTTTACTCTCGAAAACTTTATTTCCCTCTTCACAGTCCAGGCTTATATCTCCACATCAATTAGAACGTTATTAATCGCACTCGCGGTCACCGTTGTATCAGTTCTCTTCGCTGTTCCACTCGGTATTTACATGGCAAAGATTGCACGTCCATGGGTCAGAAATGCATTGGCTGTCGCAATCACACTGCCACTCTGGGCGGGATATTTAGTAAAGATCATTGCAATGCGTCTGGTCTTTACCGAAGAGGGTTTCTTTAACTGGGCACTTGCACCTATTGGAATTTCAGGCCCAACGTTTTCTATCCCAATTGTTGTTTTGACTCTTACTTATCTGTGGTTTCCATACATGGCACTTCCTGTCTTCACCGCGATTCGCCAAATTCCGCCAAATCTCTTTGATGCCTCAAGTGATATGGGCGCAAAAGGTTTCGCCACTATCTATCGCATTGTTCTGCCGCTGATTGTTCCGGCAATCATCGCTGGCTCTGTCTTTACATTCTCATTAAGCCTGGGAGATTACCTCGTAGCTAAATTCACCGGTGGATCCACACAAATGATCGGCTCGATCATTGCATCCAACATCAACCTCAACCCACCAGTTGCAGCAGCATTTTCTATGGTGCCAATCGCATTCGTACTTATCTATCTCATGGTTGCTCGCCGCACAGGTTCTTTGGAGCGGATGTAGCCATGTTAAGACTTTCTAGAACCAGCAAAATCATTCTTCTTGCCCTAGTTACATTCATTCTTATCTTTATGTATGTGCCGCTATTGGTACTGATTCTGAACTCATTTAATGAATCAAATATCTCTAGCTGGCCAATTGCGACTTTCTCATTCCAATGGTGGGAATTCGCAGCCACATACCAACCGATTCGCACCGCACTACTTAATTCAATAATCGTTGCAGCGGGATCCACAATCATCGCAGCCATCTTGGGCACCCTCGTTGCCTTTGCACTCAAAGGCTTTGATTTCTTTGGCAAGGGCACAGTAAATCTCTTAGTTGTTCTTCCCATCGCCTTACCTGGCGTTGTCACAGGTGTGGCATTTAGCAATACCTATAACTCTTTCTTATCTCCTGCAGGTTTTAATATTGGCTACTTCGGCATGATCGTTGCCCACGCAACGTTTTGTATCGTCATGGTCTTTAACAATGTCTTTGCACGCCTTAAGCGCATGAACCCTTCACTACAAGAAGCATCGGCAGATCTAGGCGCTGGC
>JBILSQ010000110.1:0-3161 GCA_044372035.1 Candidatus Planktophila sp.
AGCGTCGATCTGATTTACGGAACACCGGGTGAGTCACTCGATGATTGGCGAATCACAGTGGAAAGTGCACTAGCTCTCGATATCGATCACATCAGCGCTTACGCATTAATCGTTGAAACAGGAACCAAGTTAGCCGCTCAAATTAAACGTGGCGATATTGCGATGCCCGATGATGATGCAATGGCAGATATGTATTTGTTAGTTGATTCTCTCTGCGAAGCAAAAGGTATGACATGGTATGAACTAAGCAATTGGTCAAAACCTGGACACGAATGCAAACACAATGTGGCGTATTGGCACAACGCTAATTGGTGGGGTCTTGGGCCTGGTGCGCATTCGCATATGAACGGCAAGCGTTTTTGGAATGTTAAACATCCATCTGCATACAAAACTCGAGTGTTTTCAGGTGAGACTCCGATTCATGAGAGTGAAGTATTAACTGCAGAACAAATCCAAGATGAAAAAATTATGTTATCTATCCGAATGCGTGAAGGAATTTCATTTGATGAACTTGCACCGCATCATCTCGAACGTTTAGCAATCTATAAAGAAAATGGCTACGTTTCATTGCACGGCGATAGCGTCACATTGACCCCAGTTGGGCGTCTGATCGCAGATCGAATCGTGCGCGAATTAGTTATGTAGTACCTTTGTCCTATGGATATTTTAGTAATCGCGTTAGCAGTGGTATTTGTTGTTTCTGGTCTTTCAAAAGCGAGCGGAAATGCAAAAGGCCTCTCAGGCACACGTGATGTCAATGTTCCAGATTGGCTGGCCCGCATCGTCGGACTCGTAGAAACAGCATCAGCACTCGGATTACTTATCGGCTTGAAATACTCATGGATGTTATGGGTTCCATTGATGACTCTGTGGGCACTTATGGCTGGAGCAATTTATTTCCACTTCCGCGCTGATAAGCCAAAGACTTCTTTTCCAGCATTTTTCTTGTTAACAGTTATCTCTATCGCTCTCGTAACAATCTAGGACAATTCTCGTGTCAGTTCGTCGTTTAGAAATTCTGCGCGCCATAGTCGATGAGTATGTGGCGACTCAAGAACCGGTCGGTTCAAAATCTATTGCTGCGCGCAGTGGACTGGGAATTTCTCCGGCAACGATTCGAAATGAAATGGCTGTTCTCGAAGACGAAGGTTTAATCACACATCCGCACACAAGTGCTGGTCGTATCCCAACCGATCTTGGATATCGAGTTTTTGTAGATAAGTTAGCAACGGTTAAACCTTTATCTGGCGCTGAACGCCGAGCAATTGAAACATTCTTAGAGGGTGCATTAGATCTCGATGATGTTGTTCTGCGCACGGTTCGTCTGCTCGCTGATGTGACGAAGCAAGTTGCTGTTGTCCAATACCCATCTATGGTCAAATCGCGAGTACGCCACGTAGAACTTGTTGCCCTTACCCCTTCACGCTTAATGATGATTTTGATTACCGATGCAGGCCGCGTCGAACAACGAGTCCTCGAACTCGCAACCGATGTCAGCGATTTATTTTTATCAACACTGCGCAATCAACTCAACAATGCTGTTATGAGCCAGCGATTGCCAGATGTTGCTGATCGAATTTCAGGCATCCTAGAAAGTTATGGATCATCAGATAGAAAGAATGTGGCAGTTGTCATCTCTGCCCTGATTGAAATGGCTATGGAGCGCCCAGAAGAAAAAGTTGTTTTAGCCGGAACCGCAAACCTTGCGCGCTTTAGTGAAGATTTTTCAACCAATATGCACCCAGTATTAGAAGCACTCGAAGAACAAGTTGTATTGCTTCGCTTGCTTGGAGACGCTGGCGAAAATGTTCAAGTGCGTATTGGCACAGAACAGAGTGAACGAAATTTACGTTCAACATCACTTGTCACAGTCGGATATGGGGCTGTTGATTCACCATTAGGTGGACTCGGTGTATTGGGTCCAACCAGAATGGATTACGCAGGTTCTATTGCAGCTGTTTCAGCTGTTGCTCGTTATGTCGGTCGCTATCTCAATGAAGGCGCATAAATGGCTGATCATTACGACACCTTAGGAGTTACTCGCGATGCAAACGCCGATGAGATTAAGCGTGCCTATCGCAAGTTAGCTCGCGAATTACATCCTGATGTAAATCCAGATCCTGCAACGCAAGAAAAATTCAAAGAAGTAACTGCTGCATACGAAACATTAAGTGATCCACAAAAACGTCAGATGTATGACGCAGGCGGGAGTGGCTTTGGCGGTTTCGGTGGATTTGGAAACGCAAGTGGTTTTGGTGACATCATGGATGCATTCTTTGGTGGTGGCGGAAGTCGCGGTCCACGTCCACGTGTGCGCGCAGGTCAAGATGCACTCATTCGCGTAGAAGTTGATTTATACGAAGCAGCATTTGGTACCGAACGCGACATCACATTAGAAAGTGCTGTTGCCTGTGAAAAGTGCGAAGCAACTGGATGTGCCGATAACTCACACCCTGAAATGTGTTTGGTCTGCAAGGGACGCGGTGAAACACAACAGGTGACGCGTTCAATTATTGGTCAAGTAATGACATCTCGTCCGTGCAATACCTGTAATGGTTTTGGTTCTGTGATTTCAAATCCTTGTCGCGAATGCGCCGGTGACGGACGCGTGCGTGCTCGCCAGACAATTAATATAAAGATTCCTGCTGGAGTAGAAACAGGAAATCGCATTCAAATGTCTGGCCGTGGAGAAGTAGGCCCAGGCGGTGGACCTGCAGGTGATCTCTACGTTGAAATTGTTGAACGTCCACATGATTATTTAGTACGCGATGGAAATGACTTACATATTCAAATTGGTATTTCTATGGCTCACGCTGCACTCGGAACTCATGTTCAAGTAGAAGGCCTTGATGGAACTCTAGATGTCGAAATCAAAGCAGGAACACAGAGTGGTTCGACAGTTGTTCTTAAAGGTAAGGGCGTTACTCATCTACGTACGACATCTCGGGGAGACTTGATTGTCCACGTTGAGGTTCAAACACCAACAAAACTCAATCGCGAACAAGAAGATCTTCTGAAAAAGTTCGCGGATGCGCGCGGTGAAAAAGAGGGCGAGATACATTTGAGTAATCGCGAAGGCGGATTATTTGGAAAACTTAGAGGGGCATTTCACCGATAATTATGTTGACTCTATTTTTTGTAGCTGATCTTCCTCGCAAGGT
>JBILSQ010000111.1:0-3153 GCA_044372035.1 Candidatus Planktophila sp.
TTGCACGTCCAAGACGGTTCTTTGGCAACATTCCCTTGATCGCTTTTTCAACTGCGCGAGTTGGATGCTTTTCCATCAATTCGCCGTAAACAGTTGAAGTTAAACCACCTGGGAAACCAGAGTGCATGTGCGAAAACTTTTGCTTAGCTTTTTGACCAGAGAGTGCAACTTTTTCAGCATTGATAACAATGACGAAGTCGCCCATGTCCATGTGTGGAGCAAATGTTGCTTTGTGCTTTCCGCGAAGAAGAACTGCAGCATGACTTGCAAGACGTCCTAGAACGACATCTTGTGCGTCGATGATGTGCCAATTACGCACTGCATCGCCAGCCTTTGGACTATATGTACGCATGCTCTTCACTTCTCTCTTTTGTATCGCTGTGAATCTGGTGTGCTGCGCCCGAGTTCTCGGCGCAAGAGGTTAAGGGTACCTGCGCGCTCGCGTAGGGTCAAAATGGCCTTTTAGGCCATTTTTACTGCTCAAAATCAGGCCTGAAAGCACTCTACGACGCTACTTATTCTCTTGGCCATGTGGGTAATCCACCTGATAGAGAGTTAACCCGCGTGCAGGAAAAACAAGTGAATCAGAGACTCGCTCTTTGTTATTCAGAACTCCCACAATCCAATCTGGATCAAAGCGTCCATCTGCCACGCATACAACGGCGCCAACAAGATTTCGCACCATCGAATAGCAAAATGCATTGGCACTTAAGTCAGCAACTAGAAAACCTTCTTGATTTCGCGTCCATTGATATTTCTCTAGCGTGCGAACTGTGGTCGCACCTTCACGGTACTTACAGAAGGCTGCAAAATCATGTTCTCCTAAGAGGAGCGCACTTGTTTTATTCATGACATCAACATCTAATGGTCGATACCACGTGGCAACATCTAGTCGAGCAAGAGGATCCAGCACCCGATTATCGTCAAGAATTTTGTATCTGTAGTGCCGGCGAAGCGCTGAAAATCGTGCATGAAAAGCTTCTGTGGCAATGCTAATTTTATGGACACGAATATCTTGATCTAGTAGCCGATTGAGTTTGTAAACCAAATCATCTAGCGCAACGCTCTCTGGAAGATCTACGTGAATTACTTGTCCTGTTGCATGAACGCCGGCATCAGTGCGACCGGCAACTATTGTTTCTGGAGTAATTTGTGAAACTGTTGCGAGCGCTTCTTCTATGCACTCTTGCACTGTGCGTTGATCTGGCTGTTTCGCCCATCCTGCAAAGTTTGTTCCATCGTATGCAAGATCGATCCGTAAACGACGAAACCCACTCTCGGGATAGAGAGTGGGTTCTGTCATAAGAGTAAAGAAAGCTAGTGCTTAGTTATCTTTCTCAGTTAATACTTCGATAACCGCCATAGGTGCGTTGTCGCCCTTACGTGGTCCGATCTTTGTAATACGTGTGTATCCGCCGTTACGCGAAACGAAACGTGGACCAATCTCTGTAAACAAAGTGTGTACAACGCCCTTGTTTGCAATTGTTGCCATTACTTGGCGACGAGCTGCAAGGTCACCCTTCTTTGCAAAGGTAATCAACTTTTCAGCAAGTGGACGAAGACGCTTCGCCTTTGCTTCAGTAGTTGTGATCTTTCCGTGCTCGAACAATTGCTCTGCAAGTGTTCCTAGGATGAGGCGCTCGTGCGATGGGCCACTGCCCAAGCGAGGACCTTTAGTTGGTTTTGGCATGAGTTATTTCTCCTAGGCCTGATCTGCATCGACGAAATCATCGTCGACTGATGCGTTGTAGTTTTGGTGTTTCGTTGGATCAAATCCTGCTGGGCTGTCCTTCATTGACATTCCCATTGAGACAAGCTTTGCCTTGACCTCATCGATGGACTTTGAACCAAAGTTACGGATATCTAGAAGGTCAGCTTCTGAACGGTTAACGAGTTCACCGACAGTGTGAATACCTTCACGCTTTAAGCAGTTGTATGAACGAACTGTGAGATCGAGATCTTCGATTGGAAGAGCAAGGTCTGCAGCAAGTGCTGCATCCATTACGGAAGGTCCCATTTCGATACCTTCTGCATCAACGTTGAGTTCGCGAGCAAGTCCAAAGAGTTCAACAAGTGTCTTACCAGCTGATGCAACAGCATCGCGTGGCTTCATTGATGGCTTAGTTTCTACATCAACAACAAGACGGTCGAAGTCTGTGCGCTGTTCAACGCGAGTAGCTTCTACCTTGTATGTAACTTTAAGTACTGGTGAATAAATTGAGTCAACAGGAATGCGACCAATTTCGGCTCCTGCTTGCTTGTTTTGAACAGCAGTTACGTAACCACGACCACGCTCTACGGTGAGTTCGATTTCGAGGTTAGCTTTTCCATTAAGAGTTGCAAGGTGAAGTTCTGGATTGTGAACTGCAACGCCAGTTGGCACTGCAATATCTGCTCCAGTTACTGATCCAGCACCTGATTTGCGGATATAAAGAACGCTTGGTTCGTCGTTATCCGATGAAAGAACCAAGTTCTTGATATTCAAAACAATATCGGTGAGATCTTCTTTTACACCTTCAAGAGTTGTGAACTCGTGGAGTGCTCCAGCAACGCGAATGCTTGTCACTGCTGCACCTGGAATAGATGAAAGCAATGTACGGCGCATGCTGTTGCCGAGGGTATAACCAAAACCTGGTTCAAGCGGTTCGATAATGAATCGTGAACGGTTTTCGGAAACTACTTCTTCACTGAGGGTGGGACGTTGTGCAATTAGCACTGTTGCTCCTCTTTCTACTCTCGGAGAACCTCTATTTGATCTCCTGTTTGGTACTGCGGTCGTGCGGGTGTTTAACAACCAGGTGGTCGTTAAACTTTCAAAAATTACTTCGAATAAAGTTCGACGATTAGCTGTTCTTGAATTTGGGTATCAATAACTGCGCGAGCAGGAACTGAGTGAATGATGATGCGCATTTGCGAACCAACAACCTCCATCCATGCAGGAACAGATTTTTCGCCAAGTTCAGCACTTGCCACGATAAATGGTGTGAGATCCAGTGACTTAGGAAGAACATCAATGATGTCCATCGCAGAGACGCGGTATGAAGGAATGTTTACCTTCTTGCCATTAACAATGAAGTGTCCGTGACGAACTAGTTGACGTGCCATGTCGCGGCTCTTTGCAAAGCCTGCGCGGAAGACGACGTTATCTAGACG
>JBILSQ010000112.1:0-3094 GCA_044372035.1 Candidatus Planktophila sp.
CCGCGAATGTTAGAGACGAAAACAGTTGGAATTTGAGCCGGCAATAACTCGTGTGCACCGTTGTAACCAGTTGCGCAGACACCTGCATCAAATGCGTGCAGAACTTGTGCAAGCGGAAAATATCGAACGACTTTAAGATCTAGGCCATCTGGCACCAATGATTTGCCATTTTTATCTATTGGATTTTTGGTTAGGACGACTTGTAAATCTTTCCAGCCAATAAGACCAGAAAGCGCTGCGGTCATTTTTTCGTTGACATCGCTGTCGCCTGTGCCAAGTTGTACCAATACGGCAGGACGATCAGGATCTAAACCTAAGATTTTTCGTGATTCACTGCGTGAAAGTGCCGTATCTTTTTGATACAAAGAAACAGGCGCGGTCAGCTGTGCATCTTTTCTTTTTGATGTTGGACCATGATCGTATGCCCGCGCAATTTCGCCGGGTTCTACGATGTAATCCATCATTGCCGATTGCAATCCGAGTACAAAGCGTTGTGGTTTTTTCTGCCATAAACCACGGCGCACCCATACAAGAGATGTGTTTGGAGCTTTAACTTTTGCAGCGATAACACCTGGATAAGGGACTACGCCATCAAATGAAATTAGTTTGGCATCGGTTTCTTCGATGAGTGCTACGAGACGATCACGGAGATATTGATCCCACAAATCTCGCGTCATCCATTCGCGATCTCGACCAGGAATGTATTCGGTGCGAATTCCCATGTAGTCAGAGATCTCAGCGACTCCGCCGGCCATCGATACAAGAATCGGATTGGCATATGGTTTGAGCGCCAACGCAATTGCACTTGCTCGAACAAGGTGGCCCATTCCAACACCATTGCTTGTCGCAAGAATGATTGTTGGCTTGTTCACGTCCGCACTTTACTTCAAATGAGATGCATCGGGCAGAAGTGGCGGGCAGATTCCACCAGGAGCAATCAGTGGTTCGAAATGCCACCATTCGTTTTCATAGACACGACAGAGCCCAAAAGTGGCTCCATTGGCTTCTAACCAAGATGCTCCTGATTTATCGTGATTCAGATTTACATCCAGAGCGAGCCCCCATGGGTGTCTGGATAAATCTCCAGGCAGAACCCATTTGATTGCCTCTTCTGCGGTTTCGTATTTTTTAATTGCATTTTGATATAAATAATTCTGAGTTTCAACCGTTCTAAAACCAGAATCAATACTCATATCCACTCCTTCTTCTTTTGCAGCTGCTTGTGCACTTAGAAAACGTGCAAGAAGTTGTGGATGTATTTCATTTGGTCGTTGCATTCCTTCAACAAGTTCGTATTCGCCGAGTGATTCTTCTTCGCCAATTACACAACCGATAAAGTCAGGTCGAATAATTAGTTTTTCGCTTGCTTTGTTAAAACAATGAACTGGTGTGAATTTAACTTCTTGAACTGTTTTGTTTTCTTTTTGCATAACTGTGTCCGCCGCTAGTCCAAAAAGGGACGCCACGCCCATTAACAAAACGGTCACAAAAAACATAGAAAAACTGTAACACGCGGGAAAAGTCCATTTTTTTACGCATAAAAAACATCTGTTGATTTAAAAAATAAAGCAGGTAAACTCACTCTTTATAAAGCTGCTGAAAAGGAGCCCGTTTCGCTCATTTCTAGAAATCCTAGATCCAAAGCGTAACTAGTTTGATAAATGAAAACACATGCGAATCATGCGCAAACGTTTAGAAATGTCCCTGCAACATCCAAACCACTATCTGAATCTAAAATTGGTGCACTACTAGATCAAGAATGGGCCCGTTTCAAAGAGGGAACATCCGGTTCAGAAAAAGAAAATAAATTAGCTGCCCAGACATTTCCTCTGGGTGTTCCTTCAAGTTTCCAATATTGGGATCCTTATCCAATCTCCATCAAGTCCGCTCAAGGCGCCTGGATGGTTGATATGGATGGTCGCGATGTGCTCGATATGTCTATGGGCTTTGGAGCGATGCTTGCAGGTCACCTCAACCCAGTCGTTGTCAACGAAATCAAAGAGTCCCTCGAAGTAGGAATGCTCTTTGTTACTCCTTCACCTATCTCTCGTGATGCTGCAGAACGCATCTGCAAGCGCTTTGCCATCGAGCGAGTTCGCTTCACCAACTCAGGAACCGAATCGACCATGTACGCCATCCGCACTGCCCGTGCCTTCACTGGCAAAAATGGTGTTGTCAAAGTCGAAGGTGGTTACCACGGAAGCTATGACCCACTGACTGTCTCAGTGAAGCCAAAGCTTGAGGTTGTCGGCGATGCTGAGAATCCAAATGTGATTATCGATCCAGCAACTGTTGTTGGAGATGTCTTTGTTGTTCCTTACAACGATGCAGAAGCACTCGAGCGCACATTTGCACAGCACAAAGATAAAATTGCGTGCTTTGTTGTTGAACCAGTTCTAGAAAATATTGCGATTGTCTTGCCAGATGCTGGATACCTCGAAAAGGTACGTGCACTCTGCGATCAATACGAAATCGTTCTAATTTTTGACGAAGTTAAAACAGGACTTACTGCAGGACCACAAGGTGCTGCGCAACGTCTAGGCGTTCAGCCAGATCTAATTACTCTGGCTAAATCCATTGGCGGCGGCGTTCCTGTTGCTGCATTCGGCGGAAAGAAAAAGTATATGGATGCCGTAACTGACGGGCGCATGGCGCACTTCGGTACTTTTAACGGAAACCCACTTGCTATGGCTGGTATTCGTGCAATTGATAAAATTTGTACCCCAGAAACTTTGGGCGTTGCAGAAGGATTCAATATGCAAGCACTCAATCGCATCTCTGAAATTATTTCAGAGTACGAATTACCTGCACATACAGTTGGTTTTGGTGTTAAGGGTTGTATCTCTTGGTCAACAACACCAGTTCGAAACTATCGTGATTACAAAGCTACTGATTTCAAAGTTGCAGAGCTTTCATGGCTCTGGTCAATTAACCGTGGCATCATGACGCCTCCAGGACTTGATGAGCAGTGGCTTATCTCCTTGGCACATGGTCAAAAAGAAATCGATTTACTTGTGGAAGATTTCCGTAGCCTTGCGGCTGCAATCCGCAATTAATTTGTAACCTCAAGCACTCACCTAGTTCTTAGCCAATT
>JBILSQ010000113.1:0-3072 GCA_044372035.1 Candidatus Planktophila sp.
GAAATCTGAATATGTAATGGATGCATCGCTAATTGATGAAATTCCAGAGACGTGAATCTTCTTTGGTGCCGCACCGTTAAGTGAAACGTATGCACCTAATCCAAGTGCTGCATGCCAGCGACGAAAGAGCGCCGGTGAACTAACTACTCCGACAACTATTTGTTCTGTGCCATCATCGTTGCGTTCAATCAGCGCAATGAGTGTGGACCAGCTTGGTACACCGCGCATAAAGTTCTTTGTTCCATCAATTGGATCAATTACCCAATAGCGCTTGGCATCGGTGCCGCTAGTTCCAAACTCTTCACCGACGAGTCCATCATCTGGTCGTTCTTTGGCAAGAATGTCGCGCAGAGCTTTTTCGGTTGCTTTGTCAGCATCTGTGACAGGAGTGTTATCTGGCTTTGTTGTGATTACTAAGTCCTGTGATTGATAGCGAGCCATCGAAATTACATCGGCGGCATCAGCCATTTTCAGCGCTAATGCGACATCAGCTTCGCGCGAGTATTGAGGAGCCATCACCTCGTCAGTCTACAACGCGAGGCAGAGTATGTGTTTATTCAGAAGTCATGGAGTCAGCAGTTGAATCAAAGTCCTTGATTTCAAGGAGTGATCGCAAACTCTGCAAACGGCGCGTGCGAGCAACATCAACGGTGCCATTTGGTGCAGCCCACTCATTGAGTCTGCAGCTCTCTTCACTATGTGAACAACGCGGCATGCATGTTGCTGCCACTTCAGATAAATCGCTAAAGGATGCAATGATTTTATTTGGATCTAAATGTGCCAAACCAAATGCACGAATACCTGGTGTATCAATTGCCCAACCACCTGCTGGATCTAGATCTGGAGAAAGCGGAAGTGCAATCGCACTAGAAGATGTATGACGACCGCGACCTGTTACATCATTTACATCACCAGTAATTCGCCCCGCATGTGGGACCAAGTCATTAATCAATGTTGATTTACCAACACCTGAGTGACCAACTAATACAGAAGTTTTTCCAGCAAGGAGCGCGTGAATTTTTGCAACATCAGATTCTCGATCTGATTTCTTGCTAGATGTTGCCACGATTTGAACACCGAGTGCTCGATACTCTTCAATGAAATCAGGAAGTGGAGCTAGGTCTGTTTTTGTCATCAAAAGTATTGGTGAGATGCCTTCATGAAATGCACAGACTAAAAATCTATCGATCAGTCCGCGGCGTGGTTCTGGGTTTGCAGTAGATGCAACAATTACTAAGTAATCAATATTGGCAACGATGGTCCGCTCGATTTTGGCAGCGTCATCAACAGTTCTGCTTAAAGAATTTCTACGTGGATTAACTGCAACTATGCGCGCAAGTGATCCTTCAGCTCCCGTTACATCGCCAACTAAACTTACGATGTCTCCAACGACCACTGATTTAGGTCCTAATTCGCGGGATTTCATTGCCGTAACGATTAATCGTTCTTCAGTAATACACGTAGTTCGCCCACGATCAACTGTTGTAACTAGGGCGCTAATTGCATCATCGTGAGAAGGGCGATCTTTTGTACGCGGACGAGTGCTTCGTGCAGGGCGAATTCGTGCATCGCTTTCGTCGTAAACGCGTTTACTCATTAGTCCAATTCTCGCACGAAACTACTTAGCTTTACCATTTTCGCTAATTCACGAAGGCAATGAGCACTCTGTGCACTACTGAACCAAGCTCTTCCAGAGTCCCGGAAAATCAGTCAACGTTTTGCGAGTTGTGGCAATGTTTTCTACTTCGATTCCTGGTGTCACTAAACCAATAACCGCACCTGCTGTGGCTAAGCGATGATCTTCATATGTGTGAAAAATGCCCGCACTCAGTGCTGATGGTTCAAAGTGAAGCGCACTGTGCTCTTCTGTAACTTTGCCACCAATTGAATTTATTTCGCGAGTGAGTGCTGCAAGTCGATCAGTTTCATGCAGACGTAAGTGCGCAATGCCGCGCAAGTGCGAAGGTGAATCAGCGAGAGCTGCAAGTGCAGCAATAGATGGAGTTAGTTCGCCAACATCGTGTAAATCAACATCAATGCCAACAATCTTTGGTGCATCGCGAAGTGCTGATTTTTCTGAATTAGCAGTTAGTGTTAAACCATCTGCATTGAGTGAAATCTGTGCGCCCATGTCGCGAAGCAAGGTTCGTAATTGATCACCCGGTTGTGTGGTTTTCTGCGGCCAATCCGCAATTGTTATTGATCCACCGCAGACCATCGCAATAGATAAAAATGGCGCTGCGTTAGATAAATCTGGTTCGATAACGATGTCTTTGCCGTGCAATTCACCCGGTTCAACTCTCCAAGTTTTCTTTGCTCCATCAACATGAACAGTTGCTCCAAAGTCGCGAAGCATTTCAACTGTCATTTCAATGTGTGGCATTGATGGTAATTCGCCACCAACGTGGCGAGCAGTAATTCCATTGACTGTGCTTGGTCCAATTAATAAGAGCGCAGAGAGAAATTGGCTAGAAGCGCTTGCATCAATATCAATTTCGCCGCCAAGAATCTTTCCTGTTCCGACCAGCGCAAGTGGCAAGCTGTAACGATTGCCATGATCAATTGAAATTCCAAGTTCTTCTAACGCTTTAATTACTGGACCGAGTGGACGTTCGTGCGAACGTGAATCGCCATCGAAAGAGATTGTGCCTTGAGCAAGAGCCGCAAGTGGTGGCAAAAAGCGCATAACTGTTCCTGCGTTACCAACATCGATTGTCGCTGGTCCCTTTAGCGGTGCTGGCGTAATTTTCCACGCTACCTCTTTTGCGGAGTGTGCCGCACTCTCAACTTCAATCTCTTGTACATCAATTCCAAGTTGGCGAAGTCCTGCGACCATTAATTCGCTATCCCGAGAAACAAGTGGTCTGCGCAAAATAGATGGTGATGTTGCTTGAGCTGCAAGGATTAATGCGCGGTTGGTTACTGATTTAGAACCAGGGATTACGACTCGAGCATTGACAGGTTTTGATCCACGAAAAGGCGCAGGCCACATCGCCCCGTTCGCACTCTGCGAATTATCCTTTTGTGAATCAGACATATGCATGAGTCTACCGATAACCTGTATCTCTATGT
>JBILSQ010000114.1:0-3022 GCA_044372035.1 Candidatus Planktophila sp.
AATTGCGCCACCATTTGTCTGTTGTGATTTAAGTCGATCAATAATTTGTGCGAGGTCGTGTGCATCGGGAAGCAGTGCCAAGGTCCATCGGCCATCTTCGTGCCAGGCCGCGACGGCGATGTCTACATCGTTAATGAGATCTGAGTTACTTATATGTTCCATATCTCACCTCTCTCCGTCGAAAAGTACAGCCGAAAAGTACTAGAGCATCCTTACACTCATTTCAGAAGAATAAAAGCCCTGTACGCTAGGGAACATGAAAGTTCACGTCGCCAACCATCCGTTGATTTCTCATAAATTGACCGTTTTGCGTGACGAAACAACCGATTCACCAACATTTAGACATCTTGTTGAAGAACTCGTAACACTTCTGGCATACGAAGCTACGCGCGATGTGCAGACAGTGAAAGTAAAGATTAAAACACCGGTGACAGAGACAGAAGGCCTAAAGATGGCCTCGCCTCGTCCAATCGTTGTCCCAATTCTGCGCGCTGGACTTGGAATGCTCGAAGGAATGTCTCGCTTAGTACCAAATGCCGAAGTTGGTTTTCTCGGAATGGTGCGCGATGAAAAAACTTTGCAAGCTAGCACTTACGCCAATCGACTTCCTGATGATCTATCTGGTCGCCACTGTTTTGTTCTAGACCCAATGCTTGCAACTGGTGGCACATTAGTTGCAGCACTCAATTACTTAATCGAGCGCGGCGCAACAGAGATCACTGCAATTTGCATTCTTGCAGCCCCCGAAGGAATTGCAACAATGGAACGCGCATTTGCAGATTCAAAGATTCCAATCACTGTGGTTACTGGTGCACTCGATGAAAAACTCAATGAACGTGGTTACATCGTTCCTGGTCTTGGAGATGCTGGCGATCGCTTGTACGGAGTCGTATAAATGGCATCCACAAGTCCTGGCTATGGCATAACGATTCGCGTTGAAGGTTCGCCTTCTCTGCAACCAGTTGCACTAAGTACTGCAGCAATTACTGAAGCTGGTGCGACTATTACCGCACTCGATGTTGTTGAATCACTCCTAGAAAAAGTAGTTATCGATATTACGTGTGACACCATCGATGCTGATCATGCAGATCAAATCACCGCCGCAATTCGTGCACACAAAGGTTTGATTGTTCGCAAAGTCTCTGACCGCACATTCTTATTGCACTTGGGTGGCAAGCTAGAAGTTCAATCTAAAGTGCCACTAAAAACTCGTGATGATCTATCTCGTGCATACACACCAGGTGTTGCGCGTATCTGCCAAGCAATTGCTGATGATCCAGCCGATGCTAGACGCCTCACAATTAAGCGAAATACAGTCGCTGTGGTCACTGATGGCTCTGCAGTTTTAGGCCTTGGAAACATTGGACCTGCCGCAGCGCTTCCTGTGATGGAAGGAAAAGCTGCGCTCTTTAAGCGCTTTGCCGATGTTGATGCATGGCCTGTTTGTTTAGATACACAAGATGTTGATGAAATTGTGCGAACCGTACAACTAATTGCACCTGTGTATGGCGGCATCAACCTAGAAGATATTTCTGCGCCACGTTGTTTTGAAATCGAAGCACGTCTGCGCGAACTACTGGATATTCCTGTATTCCATGACGATCAACATGGAACAGCAATTGTTGTTCTTGCTGCTCTTCGTAACTCGCTTAAATTAGTTAAAAAGAATTTATCGGATGTAAAAATTGTGCTTAGCGGTGTTGGTGCAGCAGGAAACGCCGTTGCACGTCTGCTTGTGCTCGATGGCGCAAAGAACATCATTGGTTTCAATGTTGATGGAGTTATTCATCCAGATATGAATAGCGATGACCCTATGCAGCGTTGGTTTATTGAACATAGTAATAAAGAGAACTTCCAAGGCACTATGTCCGAAGCTCTTGTGGGCGCAGATGTATTTATCGGTGTCAGTGCATCAAATATCTTGGTCGAATCAGATGTCGCAGCGATGGCAAAGGGTTCAATTGTCTTTGCGCTAGCAAATCCAGATCCTGAGATCGACCCTGCGATTGCTCGCAAACATGCAACTGTCGTTGCAACTGGGCGCAGTGATCAACCAAATCAAATCAATAATGTGTTGGCATTTCCTGGAATCTTCCGCGGCTTACTCGATGCCAACGCAAACAAAATCACTGATGAGTTGTTAGTGGCAGCCGCCACTGCAATTGCGGATTGTGTTTCCCCCGAACAGCTCAATACTTCTTTCATTGTTCCGAGTGTCTTTGATGCTCAGGTTGTCACTGCAGTAGCTGCAGCTGTAAGGAAATCTGTGTGATCGAATTAGCAGCTTCCTTTGACACACAACTCTCGTCATTGGCGCCATTCTTTTTCTATCTAATTGTTGGCGTCATTGTCTTCGTTGAAACAGGCATTCTGCTTGGGTTTTTCCTACCTGGTGACTCGTTGCTCTTTAGCGCCGGACTTGTTGCGGCTGCACACGGCAACATAAATATTGTCATTCTTGTAACAGTAATTTTCCTTGCAGCATTTTTTGGCGATCAAGTGGGATTTGTTATTGGCCGCGTATATGGCCGTCCCTATTTAGATAAGCGCAAATCAAAGCGCATACAGGCATTGATTGTTCGTGCTGATCGTTTCTACGAACAAACCGGATGGTGGGCAGTTGTTGCTGCCAGATTCTTTCCATGGGTGCGCACCTTTGTTCCGGTAATTGCTGGTGCATCTCGAATGAATTACTACAAATTTCTTTCAGCAAACGCACTCGGTGCTTTTTTGTGGGGAGTTGGAATAACGCTAGCTGGTTTTTATGCCGCAACAATTCCTTTAGTAAAAACTTTTAGTTATGCAATTGCAGGGTTCTTCATTACTGCATCTATCGTTTCGATGATTTGGAACTATTCGCGCCGCCCACAAGAACCCCAAGAAAAGTCATAACAATTCCACTTACTAAGTAAGCAGAAACACTGACTCCCTTTGTTGGTGAAATCAAGTCAATAAATAGCGCACCGATGAGTTGTCCGCCAGTACTAAAAATTGTAAAAGTTAAAACTCCTAGATGTTGAAC
>JBILSQ010000115.1:0-2980 GCA_044372035.1 Candidatus Planktophila sp.
GTGCTTCAGTGATGTCAAAGGCGAGGCACCTGTTCCACCATCGTGTCCAGAAATCAACACAACATCTGCGTGTGCTTTGCTGACGCCGGCTGCAACAGTTCCGACACCAACTTCTGCAACTAACTTCACGTGTATGCGCGCATCTTTGTTTGCGTTCTTAAGATCATGAATAAGTTGAGCGAGATCTTCAATTGAATAAATATCGTGATGTGGCGGAGGTGAAATAAGACCAACACCCGGTGTTGAGTATCGAACCTTTGCAATCCATGGATAAACCTTGTTACCAGGCAACTGCCCACCTTCACCAGGCTTTGCTCCTTGAGCAATTTTAATCTGAATGTCATCAGCATTTACTAAGTAATTGCTTGTGACGCCAAAGCGACCACTTGCTACCTGCTTGATGGCAGATCGCTTGGAATCTCCATTTGCCATCGGCAAATATCGTTCTGGATCTTCCCCACCTTCACCCGTATTGGATTTAGCACCCATGCGGTTCATGGCAATGGCTAATGTTTCGTGAGCTTCTTGTGAAATTGATCCGTAGGACATTGCGCCAGTAGAAAAACGCTTAAGTATTTCTGAGATTGGTTCGACTTCATCAATGGAAATAGGTGTGCGCTCTTTGAATGCAAAGAGCCCACGCAATGTCATCAGAGCTTTACTCTGCTCATCTATTCGGTGTGTGTATCTCTTAAAGACGTCATAGCGCTTTGCACGTGTGGAGTGCTGCAATGTGAAAACAGTCTCGGGATCAAATAAGTGCGGTTCGCCTTCACGACGCCATTGGTATTCACCACCGATTGGAAGTTTTCTCGAACCTGGTACTTCTCCCCCTGGTGGATATGCAATGTGATGCCGAGCAATAGTTTCGCGAGCAATAATGTCTAAATCAATTCCACCTAAACGCGAGGTTGTTCCGGTGAAGTATCTATCGACTAAATCCTGTGAAAGACCGATAGCTTCGAAAACTTGTGCGCCTGTGTAAGAGGCGATAGTTGAGATTCCCATCTTTGACATAACTTTGAGAACGCCTTTACCTAGACTCTTAATGAGGTTAGCAACAGCTTTTTCTGGAGTAATGCCGGTGATAACACCTTGTAGAACTAAATCTTCAGCGCTCTCCATTGCAAGGTACGGATTGACTGCTCCAGCGCCATAACCAATGAGTAACGCAACATGATGGACTTCGCGAACGTCGCCTGCTTCAACAATCAAACCAACTGTTGTGCGTGTTTTCTCACGAATTAAATGGTGATGTACAGCCGATGTAAGTAGCAACGAAGGAATTGGTGCATCTTCGGCATCGCCATCTCTGTCAGATAAAACAATAATGCGTGCACCTTCGGCAATGGCAGTTGATACTTCAACCGCAATCTCATCTAAACGTTTGCGAAGAGACTCTCCTCCGCCAGCAACTTGGAAGAGACCACGCACTACGTAGGCAGATAATCCAGGGTACTCATCATCAACATTGACGTGAATAATCTTTGCGAGTTCATCGTTATCGATAACTGGAAACGCCAAAGAAATTTGTTTACAGGACTCTGGCCCTGGATCAAGCAAGTTATGTTCAGGTCCAACAGATCCGCCCAGACTTGTTACTAGCTCTTCTCTAATTGCATCCAATGGTGGATTTGTTACTTGAGCAAAGAGCTGAGAGAAGTAATCAAAGAGTAAACGAGGTTTTTCGGAGAGCGCAGCAATCGGTGAGTCAGTTCCCATTGATCCAAGAGGCTCTGCGCCATTTTTTGCCATAGGTGTTACTAAAATTCGTAACTCTTCTTCTGTATATCCAAATGCTCTTTGGCGACGCACTACGGATGAATGAGGATAAATAATGTGCTCACGTGGTGGTAATTCACTGAGCTTCATGATTCCGTCATGCAACCACTTGCCGTAAGGAGCACTTCTAGCCAATGAATCCTTGATCTCTTCATCTTCGATGATGCGACCTTCTTCAATATCTACAAGGAACATTTTTCCTGGCTGCAAGCGACCTTTGCGAACAATCTGATCGGCAGGAAAATCTAAAACACCAACTTCACTTGCTAGAACAACTAAGCCATCTTTTGTAATCCAAAAACGAGAAGGACGAAGGCCATTTCGATCGAGTACCGCGCCAATTTGATGTCCATCTGTAAAAGTTACACATGCAGGACCATCCCACGGCTCCATCAAAGAAGCATGGAATGCGTAAAAATCTCTACGCTCTTGTGACATTGAAGTGTGGTTTTCCCATGCTTCGGGAATCATCATTAAAACAGAGTGAGCTAGTGAACGACCGCCTAGGTACAAGAGTTCGAGTACCTCATCAAATGATGCAGAGTCACTACCTGCTGGATCCACGATAGGGAAAATTCTTTTAATGTCCCCGGGGATTAAATCACTCTGAAGAAGAGTTTCGCGTGCGCGCATCCAATTGCGATTTCCTTTAACTGTATTTATCTCGCCATTGTGTGCAATAAATCGGTAAGGGTGCGCTAAAGGCCAGGATGGGAATGTGTTGGTTGAAAAACGTGAGTGAACAAGTGCTAACGGAGAAATTACTCTTTCATCACTGAGGTCAGGGAAGAAATCTTCAAGCTGACCCGTTGTGAGCATTCCTTTGTACACGATTGTCTTGGAAGAAAGAGAAGAAAAATAGATTGGCAGAGTATGTTCAACGCGTTTGCGCAGACAGAATGCAAGGCGATCTAATGTGATGCCTTTTTCATTCTTTAAACCTGCAATAAATAACTGTTCGAATCGTGGCATTACTGAGAGTGCAGTATTTCCCAGAGCGGAAGAGTTAATGGGTAACTCTCTCCACCCAAGGACTGTTAATCCCTCTTCGCGTGCAATTGTGGCAATCGAATCTTTTACATCTGCACTTGGTTCGATAAATCCGATACCAGTTGCATAAGAGCCTTCTGCAGGTAATTCAAATGTAACTGCGGAGCGATAAAAAGCATCAGGAACGCAAATAAGAATTCCGGCACCA
>JBILSQ010000015.1:0-10082 GCA_044372035.1 Candidatus Planktophila sp.
GCCCAAATCCTTGAGCTATCACTAACTCAGTTAAAACAAGGTTCAACTCTTCTTTTGCTTCCAGATGTGAAGGACATAGATCGAATTTTTGAGTTGATTACTACTTCAGGACATTCGCACACTGTGCTGCGATTGGATTCTTCCTTACCTCGAGCACAAAGGTATGAAAATTATCTCAAAGCATTAACTATGGAAAACGTCCTAGTTATTGGAAATCGAAGCGCACTTTTTGCGCCAGTTAATAATTTGAACTCAATCATTGTTGGTTTTGAGAAATCCGAACAATATTACGAGAAGAAACATCCATATTGGAATGTGAGAGATAGTGCT
Source organism: Candidatus Planktophila sp. (assembly GCA_044372035.1). Taxonomy (GTDB): domain Bacteria; phylum Actinomycetota; class Actinomycetes; order Nanopelagicales; family Nanopelagicaceae; genus Planktophila. Next base: position 331 of record JBILSQ010000015.1, read on the forward strand.
TTGTTGAGGGCGGAATTAGAGAATATCAATATCTTCTTCACGGGCTACGTTCCATCGTCGATAATTTCCCGTCGAATCGAAAACAGAGAGATAGATTTTATTGGTCCACGATCTTCTCTAAAAACCTTTGCATTTCCACAAACTCAGGGAGAGTTATTGCCTGATCGGATCATTCCAGCCATACGCAAAGCATTGGTAGAGGGTACGGTTTTATTTTTAGCTCCACGCAAAGGTTATGGAAATGCCTTGTTGTGCGCTAAATGTAGAAATATCTCGTTATGCAGCTGCGGTGGCAGGCAGATTCTCACCAGTTCCAATGCTGATCCGCTCTGTTCAACATGTGGGAACTTAGATAAAGATTGGAAATGTAAATGGTGTGATTCAACCACGCGTTATGTTTCTGCTCGGGGTATAGACAGATTGCACGAAGAGATTGGAAGAGCGTTTGCCAATACGAGAATTCAACTTTCTAGCGCTCCAAATATCCTCAGTGACGTGGCACCTAACACCAAGATTGTTATTGCGACCGCTGGATCTGTGCCTGGAAACAAAGAGGATTATTCTGCGGTGGTTTTACTTGAAGGACAAAGATTTCTTGCGGCGTCGACTACTGTTTATGAAGAGCAAGTTTATGAAAACTTTTTCGAAGCTGCATCCCATGTGAGTAAAAAGGGTTCAGTTCTCATTGTCTTAGATCATTCTCATCCTGTCGTAGCTGCGTTAACAAGATGGAGTCCAAGTATTTTGGTTAAGAAGATACTAAGAGAGAACGTAGAGGCTTCCTTGCCACCATATTCGAGTATCGCCATTCTTACATTAGATAAATCTGATGCAGTCGTTCTCAAGAATGGATTTACAAAAAGCATCACCGATGGACGTCTACCAAGTCAAACCAACGTTGTTTTAGTACCTGGTCAAGGAGAGTCTCAATCCCGAGTACTTGTCAGCGTTCCCATCGAATATCGTGAATTGTTATCGAAATTCTTGCTAGAGCTTTCCCGCAAAAGAGCAATAGCAAAGAAAAGCGTTGTAAATATCGCTCTAGATCCGTACACACTCTTAACCTAGAAGCCTTGGTAGACTTGCGTCATGTCTATTCAGCAGATTCGATTATTTGGTGATCCGGTTCTTGTAACGCCGGCTTCACCGGTGGTTGATTTTGATAAAGAATTGCGAAAGCTTGTAGCTGATCTCACGGACACGATGATTGCAGCACCCGGTGCTGGTTTAGCTGCGCCACAAATAGGTGTGCCGTTGCGTGTTTTTGTTTGGGATGTGGATGAAGAATTGGGACATTTGATTAATCCGACGTTGGATTTAGGTGAAGAAATACAAGAAGGAGAAGAAGGATGTTTATCTTTTCCGTCGCTTTCTTATCCAACCAAAAGAGCTATGCGTGTAGTTGCTAAGGGTTGGAATATGCATGGGGAGCCCGTAACGGTTGAAGGTACAGAGTTATTAGCCAGAGCAATACAGCATGAGACAGATCATTTAGATGGAGTTGTATTTATCGATCGACTTGACGCTGCCACTAGAAAAATAGCGATGAAAGACATTCGAGATTCAGAGTGGTTTGGGGAAGCATCAGCCTCTGGGGCTGCGCCTGTTATTAAGGTCTCCCCACATATAAATTTTGGTAAAGGACTCTAGTGATTGTTGCGGTTGCAGCAACAGCGCACGTTGCCATCCCAACGCTTCAATGGTTGCTAGATTCACCCCACACTCTTTTAAAGGTGATTACAACACCGGATTCAAAAACCGGTAGAGGAAAAGTTCTTACTCCATCTCCTGTAGCGCAGTGGGCGCAGATTCATGGAATACCTTTGTTTAAGCCTGATACGGATGAGCAAATGCAAGAAGCATTTACCGGTGCTGATTTGGTCATTGCAATAGCGTACGGACGGATTCTTAAGAAGAGCATTCTGCAGATTCCAAAACATGGAATCTTGAATTTACATTTTTCATTATTACCTGCATACAGGGGAGCGGCTCCGGTGCAGCGTGCAATTGGAAGCGGGGAAACAGTTACAGGGATTTCCATCTTTGCGATAGATGAGGATCTTGATACCGGACCGATATATTCGCAGAAAAGATATGAAATACCGAGCACTGCATCTAGTGATCAAGTTCTTGATGACTTGTCACATGTAGGTGCGACGGCGTTCGATGAAGTTTTTAAGATGATCGAAGAATCAGTTGCACCAATCATTCAAAGTAGTTTGGGAGTGAGTAATGCACCCAAAATCACTAAGGAAGAGGCCCGAATCAATTGGAGTCAAGAGTCGGTAAAGATTCTTAACTTAATTCGCGCCTATACATCTTCACCCGGAGCATGGACTTCATTTAGAGGCTCTTCCATAAAGATTACTTCTGCCGATTTTTCAGAAATAACAGAAGCATTTTCACCGGGTGCACTTCACCTGTACCAAAAAAGAATATTTATTGGAACCAAAGATCTACCAATTGAGATTCTGCGAGTGATCCCTTCAGGCAAACAAGAGATGAGCGTAAAGGACTGGATTAATGGGGCACGGATAAACGAGGGTGAAGTTTTTGAATAAAACTCCTCGCAAGAAATTCTCCGCACCTAAACCAGATGCAACCAGATTGTTGGCTTATGACGTCTTTCATGAGGTGAACCGAAATGGTGGTTACTCGAATCTATTGCTACCCAGAGCTCTATCAGAATCGAAGTTAGATGATCGAGATAGAGGTTTCGCAACAGAATTAGTGTACGGAACTCTGCGCATGCAAGGCAGGCATGATTGGATTTTGTCACAGGCTAGTGATCGACCATGGAGCGATGTGGATCCTGCATTAGTTGATGTAGCTCGGTTAGGAGCGCATCAACTCTTCGAAATGCGAGTACCTACTCACGCTGCGGTTTCAGCTACTGTCGAATTAGGTCGCAAAGTATTAGGTGAATCTAAGGCATCTTTTCTAAACGCCATCTTACGAAAGATTAGCCAGAAAACTCTTGATGATTACATTCTCGATATTTCACAGATCAGCGATGATATTAAAAGGTTATCTATTCTTCATTCACATCCAGAGTGGATCATCAGTGCATTCTTAGATCTATTAGGAAACATGAGTGAAGTAGAAGAGCTGCTTATCGCAAATAATGTGCCGGCAAAACCAACCTTGGTTTCTTGGCCGGGTTTGAGTACACAAGAAGAATTAGTTGAACGAGGAGCGGTAGTAACGAAGTTTTCGCCATTTGGCGGAATTTATGATGGCGCACCATCATCGATTGACCTAATAGTTGCGCGTAAAGCTGGTGTGCAGGATGAAGGATCACAATTGGTGGCGAAAATCTTCGCCGACGTAGCTAAAGACCAAAAAACATGGCTCGATTTATGCGCTGGCCCAGGTGGAAAAGCTGCTCTTCTGTCCGCGATTGCAAAGAAGGAAGATATCGTTTTTTCTGCAAATGAGATTTCAGAAGTGCGGGCCAAATTAGTCGCACAAGTTGTGCAAGGTGCCGAAGTGACAACTCTAGATGCTCGCGAAATTGCGTTATTAGGAAAAACATATGGAGCGATTCTTGCCGATGTTCCGTGTACCGGTTTAGGCGCCCTTCGTCGACGTCCAGAAGTGAGATGGAGACGAAGTGTTGGTGACCTGAAATCTTTAGTTCTTCTGCAAGGGCAGATTATTGACGCTGCTATTTCTGTCTTATCTCCGGGCGGTATTTTTGGCTACGCCACATGCAGTCCACATCTGTCTGAAACCCGTATAGCCATTGCAGAAACCCTCAAGCGCCATCCAGAGATGGAATTGGTGAATCTGAGCGAGTATGTTGATTCAGAGCTGCAAGAGAGCGCCATAGATCGTGGATCTTTGGCTTTGTGGACGCACCGTCACAACACGGACGCTATGTTCCTGAGTGTTCTACGCAAGAACAAATAAGGTTTAGGAATGAAAAAATCCGTGCGTTTGCACCCCAGCATTTTAAATGCAGATCATTCAAACATTCTGGCCGAGATCGATAGAGTGGCTAAAGTTTCTGACCTCATTCATTTAGACATACTCGATGGAAAGTTTGCTCCGAATACCTCGTTTTCTTGGGAAGAAGCAATGCATATTATTCAGGGTTCGAGCATTCCAGTTGATGCGCACTTGATGGTAGTTGATTGCGATGCACAAGGACCTCGATACGCTGAAGCGGGTTGTCAGAGCGTAACTATTCATGTTGAGGGTACAACTGATATTCGCAAAGCAGTTAAGAATATCAAGTCTCATGGAAGTAGAGCTAGTTTGGCATTGAAGCCATCCACCAGGATTGAAGATTATGTAAGTTATTTGGATGAAGTTGATATGTTCTTAATCATGACCGTAGAACCAGGTTTTGGTGGCCAATCTTTCATGTCGCAGATGATGGATAAAGTCGCCAAGACTCGAGAATTAATTGGAGATAGACCCATTTGGCTACAGGTTGATGGTGGAATCTCCAAAGAAACGATTGAGATAGCGAGTGCAGCCGGTGCAGATACTTTTGTGGCAGGAAGTGCGGTGTATAAGGCAGAGGATCCAGCGGCTATGGTAAATGTTTTACGCGAATTGGCTGAAAAAGCCCAAACTTGAGCTCCGACGTGTATCTGGGTTCTGTTGCATCTTTAATTGCAAGAAAGCTACAGAGGGTTTCTAGTAAACTAAAGTTATGAAATCCTTCGAGGCCTTATGGAAAGAGTTAGAAAATATCGCATTAACTCGTCCAGAAGGTTCTGGGACTGTGAAAGCACTAGATGCCGGACTTCACTCAATTGGTAAGAAGATCATTGAAGAAGCGGGCGAAGTGTGGATGGCAGCAGAGCATGAGGACAACGAAGCTTTAGCACTGGAAATCAGTCAATTGATTTATCATCTTCAAACTCTGATGTTGGCCAGGGGATTAACCCTTCAAGATATTTATAAGAATCTTTAGGAGAATCAAATGTTGCGAGTAGCTGTACCGAATAAAGGATCTCTGGCTGAAGATTCCATTGCCGTTTTGCGAGAAGCTGGATACAAGCAAAGAACCGATAGTCGAGATTTAGTATTGGTTGATACCGAAAACCAAGTTGAGTTCTACTACTTAAGACCACGAGATATCGCTCTCTATGTTGGGTCCGGCGAACTAGAGGCGGGCATCACAGGAAGAGATTTGCTCATCGATTCTGCCGCTAAAGCTGAAGAGATTCTTTCACTTGGGTATGGCGGCTCCACTTTTAGATTTGCTGCCCCTAATGGAAAAACTTGGAAAGTATCTGACATTGCCGGTAAACGTGTTGCGAGTGCTTATCCAGGATTAGTAAATGCACATTTAGATTCTTTGGGGATTAAGTCAACCGTTGTTCGTTTGGATGGTGCTGTTGAAAGCAGTGTTCGACTAGGAGTCGCTGATTTAATTGCCGATGTTGTGAGTACTGGAAACACCCTACGACAAGCTGGCTTAGAAATTTTTGCAGATCCCATTCTTGTTAGCGAGGCAATCTTGATCAGTCGTGCCAATGAAAAACAGAATCCATCGCTACAGATTCTTCTTCGTCGTTTGCAAGGAGTTATTACGGCACGACAATATGTTTTGCTTGATTATGATGTACCGCGAAGCAAGTCTGATGCAGCTTGCGCAATCACTCCAGGACTAGAATCCCCAACAATCTCTCCTCTTCAGAATCCTGATTGGGTAGCAGTCAGAGCGATGGTTTTACGTAAGGATACTAATCGTGTGATGGATGAACTCTGGGAAATTGGAGCACGTGGAATATTAGTAACTGATATTCACGCATGTCGTCTTTAACTATTACGTTCTGATTCTTCAATATCTTCGCGGTTAATTCCCAAGATAAATAGCACTGAGTCTAGATAAGGTGCATTAAGAGCACTCTGTGCAGCCTCTTGAACCTTTGGCTTCGCGTTAAAAGCGATTCCAAGACCTGCTGTGGCAATCATGTCTAGGTCATTGGCTCCATCACCGATGGCTATTGTGTTTGCTAAAGAAATCTTTTCTACTGCTGCGAAATCTTTGAGTGCCTGAGCTTTACCTGCCCGATCAATGATTGGACCGGTTAAGTTCCCGGTCAGAACGTTGTCCATGATTTCTAGCGTGTTAGATCGAACATTGACAATGCCCAATTGCTGAGCGATTGGATTAATAACCTGAGAAAAACCGCCAGATACGAGTCCTACACCGTGGCCCAGTTTGTTGAGAGTTCGTATCAATGTTCTAGCACCGGGTGTAAGCGAGATTTTCGCCGCAACATCATCGATGATTGTTGATGGTTGTCCTTTAAGTAGTGAAACTCTTTGGCGCAATGATGCTTCAAAATCTAATTCACCGCGCATAGCGCTTTCGGTAATGCTTCGCACTTGCTCGCCCATGCCACAGGCTTCTGCAAGCAGATCTATGACTTCTTGTTCAATCAGAGTGGAATCAACGTCCATTACGACTAACTTGCGAGCGAATCGATTTAAACCAGAGTTTTGCACAGCGATATCAATGCCAAATTTCTTTGCTGTGGGACCAAGTGAGGCGCGTAGAGAGTCCGAATTAGCCCCAGAGATGAGGAATTCAATTGCAGTGAGCGGAAAAGAGGCGGTTCGATGGATACGTTCAATGTTTCCACCAGTTGAAGCGATGTCTGTAGCCAGTTCGGCTATAGCACCAGGCGTAATTTTCTGAGCCAAAGCAGTTACGTGAATTAAACCAATTTTTTGTGCGATCGATTGCATGGACTCATGTGAGAAAGATGTCGCGATGTCAACATTAAGTTTTTTGGCGCACTCAACAAGATCGGAGTCAACGGCTTCTGCATGTGCTGGGTCTAAGTCAATTAATACTGTAAGGATTAGGCGAGACCTAATGACGACTTGTTCTACGTCTAAGATCGTGATGGAGAAAGGTTCGAGTGTTGTAAAGAGGGCTGATGAAATTCCAGGGGTATCTACACCTGAGAGCAGGATTAATCCCGTATAGCGATTCTCAACATCAGAACGTGCATCCATTGCATAAGGTTATCGCCAATTACACATAGGAAATTGCGTGCTATTGCGCCCATCTAGCCCTTGGACGCGCTATCTTTTTGCTCTATGTCCACACAGTTGGTTTTGGCCCTTGATGGGGTATGTGTTGTACGTGATGGAAATCAGATTTTAGGTCCACTTTCGCTGCGTATTTCAACGGGGGAGCGGTGGGTAATTCTTGGTCCAAATGGGGCAGGCAAATCAACACTGCTCGGGGTTTTAGCTGCAAGAATTTTTCCAAGTAAAGGCAGCGCCATGTTGCTAGATCAACAAGTTGGACGTGTTGATTTATCAGAGTTAAGAACCCGCATTGGATTAGCCGCGCCTTCTTTAGAAGCCATGATTGAATCTGATGAACTGGTAAAAGATCTAGTTCTAACCGCTGCTTATGCAATTATCGGCCGCTGGAACGAAACATATGATCTCTGGGATGAATCTCGCGCCGTAGCATTGTTAACGACTTTCGGTGTGCGTGAATTAGGAGATAGACGGTTCTCAACGCTTAGTTCAGGGGAGAAAAAACGAGTGTTGATTTCTCGAGCTCTCATGGCCGATCCTGAACTACTTTTACTCGACGAACCTGCAGCCGGATTAGACGTTGGAGGTCGTGAAGATCTATTGCGCCGATTTGCTGAGTTTTCATTTGATCCAACATCGCCGGCCAGTGTTCTGGTGACTCATCACATTGAGGAAATACCGGTGGGAACTACCCACGCAATACTGCTTAAAGATGGAAAAATTGCTGTCAGCGGACCTGTTGCATCTGTGATCACTTCTGAACACGTCAGTGCCGTCTTTGGCTTACCTATTGAAGTAACCCACGAGAACGCTCGTTTTTCTGCTCGTGCTTAAGGATGTTCTTGATAATCGCTGGAAAGTGATGCTTGAACCTGCATTGCAGGTATTAGATAAATTAGATGCCGAATTGGATTTTTCAGTAAATATTCCATCCAAGGATTCTATTTTTAGAGCTTTTGATTGCGAACCAACAGATATCAAAGTGGTAATTTTTGGTCAGGATCCATATCCAAATCCCGCACATGCAATGGGATTATCTTTTAGTACTCCACCGAATGTTGAAAAGATTCCGGCATCTCTACGCAACATTTATCAAGAGATGATAAGTGATGTAGGAGGAATAGTTCCTAAGAACGGAGACCTCAGCTATTTAACCAACCAAGGAGTCATGCTGCTCAATCGAGGATTAAGTATTTCAACAATTGACAATAAAGTGAATCCACTTTGGTATGAGTTCACCGACCATGTGGCTTCGTTGCTCGCAAGCATGAGTGTTGTTGGTATTTTCTGGGGCAATCAGGCACAAGAGCTTGCACATTACTTTTCTGAGGATCGGAAAATAAGCAGCGTCCATCCAAGTCCTCTGTCGGCGTATAGGGGCTTCTTTGGAAGTAAACCTTTTAGTAAGACTAACGAAATTTTGAAGGCACAGAATAAATCAGTGATTAATTGGACAAAGAAATAGCGTGGAACCAAAGCGGTTCCACGCTATTTCTTCAAATTAATTTATCAGATCCAAGAATTAATTGGAGATGATAAGAAGTAAACCATAAATAGAACGCTTACTAGTATCAGAAGTGGATGTACCTCTTTACGGCGTCCTTGGACTATACGGATTACAACATGTGAAACAAATCCTGCACCAATACCTACTGAAATATTGTAAGTAAATGGCATCAGAATGATTGTAAGAAATGCTGGTAAACCAATTCCCAAGTCATCCCAGGCGATATCTTTTACCTGAGACATCATCAAGAAACCAACAATTATCAGAGCTGGTGTAGCGGCTTCATAAGGAATAATCGCTACAAGCGGTGCGAGGAAAGTAGTTAACAAGAAGAGTATTCCTGTAACAATTGAAGCAAGACCTGTTCTAGCTCCTTCTCCGACGCCTGTTGCTGATTCGATATAACTTGTGTTTGAAGATACTCCCGCTGCTCCACCAGTTGCTGCTGCAATGGAATCAACGATAAGAATCTTATTGGCTCCTTCTACATTGCCCTTTGAATCAGTTAAGCCAGCTTGATTTCCAATAGCTGTCATTGTTCCCATCGTGTCAAAGAAGTCTGCAAGCAGAAGTGTGAACACGAGTAGTAATGCGGCAAGGAACCCAGTCTTTGGATTAGTGAAGGCACCGAAGATGTCTTCAAAGCCAAGACCTAGAGTGTCAAAGCGAGGAGCATCAGTGAAGTTTAAGTTTCCATCAGCGCTCTTAGGCAGTGCAGGAGTATTTAAGCCCCAACCACGAGAGTTTGATTCTGTAGGACTGATGAAGCTATTGCCCACTTTGAACTGACTCTCGATGATGATTGCCAAGATTGTTGAAGTGATAATACCGATAAGAATTGATCCCTTGATTTTTCTTACCATCAAGATGATTGTAAGCAAGAGACCAATGGTGAATACAACGATTGGCCAACCGACTAGTTGACCGCCGTCTCCTAGTTCCAAAGGAACTGCTGTTGGTTTTGAGTTAACGCTGCCCCATACCATGTTTGGTGTACGGCGTACGAAACCACTATCAACCAATCCAATGAGTGCGATGAACAAACCGATACCAACAGAGATAGCTACCTTGAGTTGAGTTGGAATAGCTTTGAATACCGCAATACGAAATCCTGTCAGAACAAGAATGAGAATAATTATTCCTTCTAGAACAACCAATCCCATCGCTTGCGCCCACGTTGAATTCTTTGCAATTGATACTGCAACGAAAGTGTTAAGTCCAA
>JBILSQ010000116.1:0-2951 GCA_044372035.1 Candidatus Planktophila sp.
AACTTTTAATCGTATTGATTCTGACGGATGCACCTCAACTAATGACGCCATTTTGCTTATGTCCTCCGGTGCTAGTGGTGTTGCGTTAAACGAAGATCAGTTGGCTGCGATGCTGCAGGAAGTTTGTGAATCTTTGGCTGATCAATTAATTGCCGATGCTGAAGGTTCTACCAAGACAATTCATATAAATGTGAAGAACGCCAAGACTGAGCAAGATGCGGTTAACGTAGCTCGTGCTTGCGCGCGAAATAATCTTCTCAAAGCCGCAATTTTTGGGGGCGATCCCAATTGGGGCAGAGTGTTGGCAGCGGTTGGCACAGCAGATGCATACATGGATCCGCTCACGATAGATGTTTCACTTAACGGTATAGCGGTTTGTGTTTCAAGTGCTCCAGCCGCGGATAAAACCTTAGTTTCTTTCGATGACAGATTAGTTCATATCGAAATCAATTTGAATGTAGGTTCAAATTCGGCAACTGTTCAGACTAATGACTTATCGCACGCGTATGTTCAGGAGAATTCAGCGTATTCCACATGATGATTGTTAAGTTCGGTGGACATGCGATGAAGGACTCGCAGGGACTTTTTGCGCGGTCAATTAAATCAGCATTGTCTAAAGGTCAAAAAGTAATAGTCGTTCATGGCGGTGGCCCTCAGATCAACGCAGAGTTGTCCAACCTTAAGATCGAGAGCACCTTTGTAAACGGTTATCGATTTACGACGGAAGAAATTTTGGCAGTGGTTGAGAGAGTTTTGACTCAATCTGTTGGACCTGAAGTAGCCGCCAATTTAAATTCTCATTCAGTGAATGCAAAATCAATCTCTGCTAGGGATGCGCGAATTTTATTTGCCGAATCAATCGAAGGTTTAGGCAGAGTTGGAAAGGTTTCCAGAGTAGAAAAAGCTGCAGTAGATGAACTCTTATCTCTAGGGGTTATTCCTGTGATTGCGCCGATTGCAGTCGATGTTTTAGGAGGTGGGGGATTAAACATAAATGCAGATCTAGCCGCCGCTGCCATCTCATCTGCTTATCCAGATTCAACACTAATCATCATGACTGATGTTGCTGGTATTTATCGCAACTGGCCAGATCAGAATTCACTCATTGAAGACATTTCAGCAAATGATTTAGAAACATTAAGACCGATTTTTACTGATGGCATGCTGCCAAAAGTAGAAGCAGTTCTAGAGGCCATCGCAGCAGGTGCGCAATCCGTACGAATAATTGATGGGACAAGCGAAGTGAGTTTTGATCAAGCGCTATCTGGCCTAGGTGGAACTCTGGTGCATGCATGAAGAACAAAGATTTCAGCAGTTTGTGGTCGAAGAATTTGATGTCTAACTACGCCGTTCCTTCAATCACTCTGGTTAAAGGCAAAGGCTCAGTTGTTTTCGACGCGGATGGAAAAAAGTACATCGATATGTTGGGAGGTATTGCAACCAATATCCTTGGTCATTCACACCCATCCGTTGTTGCTGCTGTAACGAAACAGATCAAAACACTTTCACATGTGAGCAATTTTTACTCGCACCCGAAAGTAATTGAATTAGCCCAGATTCTTATTGGCTTAACTGGAGATAAAGATTCTCGAGTGTTCTTTGCTCAATCCGGTGCTGAAGTAAATGAAGCGGCTATAAAACTCTCTAGAAAAACTGGCAGATCAAGAATTGTGGCAACTACTGGATCTTTTCATGGTCGAACCATGGGGTCTCTCTCGCTCACAGGACAAAGTTCCAAGAGAACGCCTTTCTTGCCTTTACTGAAAAATGTAAAACACGTCCCTTTTGGCGACATTAAAAAGGCAAAAAGAGCTATAAATTCAAGAACAGCCATGGTCATTGTTGAACCAATCATGGGCGAAGCGGGTGTAATTGTTCCTCCTTCAAATTATCTAAAAGAGTTGCGTGAAATCTGCACGGCTCATGGAGCATTGCTAGTTATTGACGCAGTTCAAACTGGCATGGGACGCACTGGTCAGTGGTTTGGTTATGAGTACTCGGGCATACAACCAGATGTAATAACTGTTGCTAAAGGATTGGGCGCTGGATTACCGCTTGCCGCCATGATTGCTGTTGGTAAATCGTCTCAATTGTTTGATCCTGGTGATCATGGATCCACTTTTGGTGGAAATCCCGTAACCACTGCTGCTTCTGTTGCTGCGATTAAATGGATTGAAAAAAACAAAATTCTGGCTAAGTGTAAAGCAGACTATAAGTACATCTATTCATCACTAAATGCAGTACCTGGTGTTCGAGAGGTTCGTGGTGCAGGATTGCTGATTGGTATTTCCTTAAACAAAGATAATTCATCCATAGTGGCACAGAAGCTTCAGGAAAAGGGCGTTCTTGTTAATGCAGCGAATTCCAACACAATTCGCATTGCACCGGCATTAACAATTCCGAGAAAAGAACTCGGCATGTTTGTAAAGATGTTCAAGGAGGTCATGGCCGATGTCCATTAATTCACAGAATGTTTCTGCCAGAAGAGCTAAAGCTATTTCACTGATTCAATCTGGATTGATCCATTCTCAAACAGATTTGGTAGATCAGCTTAAGAAGAGCGGTTTTCGAGTTACTCAGACAACTGCTAGTCGTGACTTAGAAGAAATTGGCGCCGTGCGGGCACGCAACGTTCATGGGGAATCGGTTTATCAGATACGTGAATCATCCGATGATGCGCTTTCGCGAGTCAACCCTGTTCCTTCTAGATTGATTCTTTCAGTAGATCACAGTGCGAATCTGGCTGTAGTGCATACTCCACCGGGTGCGGCTCAATTTGTTGCTAGTTCTTTAGACCACGCCAATCTCACGGGTGTCATTGGAACCCTAGCTGGTGATGACACGATTATCCTTGTGTCTAAGAAAGCAACTGGTGGTGCGCAATTGGCCAAGGAGTTACTTGCATTTGCTAATGCAAAAAACTCGCGAATCCATAAAGCAGGGAGAAAATA
>JBILSQ010000016.1:0-10036 GCA_044372035.1 Candidatus Planktophila sp.
ATTAGCAAAGAGCAATATTTTGCTTCTTGGCCCAACAGGTTGCGGAAAAACTCTAATGGCGCAAACCCTTGCTCGCATGCTTAACGTTCCTTTTGCTATTGCTGATGCAACTGCTCTGACCGAAGCAGGATACGTCGGTGAAGATGTTGAAAACATTCTGCTCAAGCTTTTGCAAGCTGCAGATTACGATGTAAAGAAAGCCGAAACTGGAATTATTTATATCGATGAAATCGATAAGGTGGCACGCAAATCTGAAAACCCATCAATTACTCGCGATGTTTCCGGCGAAGGCGTTCAGCAAGCACTTCTAAAAATCCTAGAAGGAACTGTTGCATCTGTTCCACCACAAGGTGGACGCAAGCACCCACATCAAGAATTTATCCAAATTGATACGACAAACGTTCTCTTCATTGTTGGTGGAGCTTTCGCTGGTCTTGAAAAGATTATTGAAAGCCGTAGCGGATCTGCAGGCGTTGGCTTTAATGCGACGCTTCAGAGTGAAGCAGAGAAGAATCGTCGCGATATCTTTGCTGACGTAATGCCAGAAGATTTATTGAAATTTGGAATGATTCCCGAATTCATTGGCCGTCTTCCAGTTATCACAAGCGTTGAAAACTTAGATAAGCCAGCTCTTATGCAAATTCTTACTGAGCCAAAGAACGCACTCGTAAAGCAATATCAGCGTCTATTCGATATCGATGATGTCGAATTAGAAATAACACCAGAAGCTCTCGATGCAATTGCAGAACTTGCACTAAAGCGCGGTACAGGTGCTCGTGGACTTCGTGCAATTCTTGAAAGCGTTCTACTTGGTGTCATGTATGACGTTCCAAGTCGTGCCGATATTGCAAAGGTGATCTTGACGCACGAATGCATTAGTGATGGCGGCCTCCCAACTTTGATTGCTCGCACAGGAGATATTCCTAAGCGGGGTGCACGTCGTGATAAAGGTCAAGAAGAGAAGAGCGCATAATCTAGACTGCTCCACATGAGTCAGTCAGACCGCGAACTCGCATCGACCTTTGTACCGGCCGATATCGAAGCGCCACTATATGAAAAGTGGATGAAGGCTGGCTATTTCACAGCGGACGCTAAATCTGACAAACCGCCATACACAATTGTTATTCCGCCACCGAATGTAACTGGCGTTTTACATATCGGTCACGCACTCGATCACACATTGCAAGACGCACTCATTCGCATGAAGCGAATGAAAGGTTTTGAAGCACTGTGGTTGCCGGGCATGGATCACGCAGGTATTGCAACGCAAAATGTTGTTGAAAAACAATTGGCAGCAAATGGTAAATCTCGACACGATCTAGGACGCGAAGAGTTTGTTAAAAAAGTATGGGAATGGAAAGCCGAATCTGGTGGCGCAATTCTTGGGCAGATGAAAAGACTCGGCGATAGCGTTGATTGGTCTCGAGAAGCATTCACAATGGATGAAAATCTCTCCAAAGCTGTTCTCACAATTTTCAAGAAACTCTATGACGCAGAGTTAATTTATCGCGCTGAAAGAATCATTAACTGGTGTCCTCGTTGCTTAACGGCGCTTTCCGATATCGAAGTAGAACACCAAGATATCGATGGAGAGTTTGTCCAGATTACATATGGCGATCCGGGTCAGACTCAAATCAGTATCGCAACCACACGCCCAGAAACAATGCTTGGCGATGGCGCCGTTGCCGTTAACCCAGATGATCCACGTTATAAAGATTTAGTTGGCAAAGAAGTGAAACTTCCATACGTCAACCGAATGATTCCAATTATTGCCGATGAACTAGTTGATCCAGAGTTCGGAACCGGTGCTGTAAAAGTAACTGCGGCTCACGATCCAAATGACTTTGAAATGGCGATGCGCCATAACGTGCCAATGGTTGTCATCATGAACGAACACGGCGTTATGTCTGGCACAAATACACAATTTGATGGAATGGATCGATTCGAAGCGCGCAAAGCAGTTGTCGAACAACTACGCGCCGATGGTCGCATCGGTTGGGAAAAACGTCCTTACTCACACTCCGTTGGACACTGCCAACGATGCGCAACAATCGTTGAACCTCGTCTATCTCTGCAATGGTTCGTAAAGGTTGCACCGCTTGCAAAAGCAGCAGCGGATGCGGTTCGCGATGGTCTCGTAAAAATTGAACCAAAAGAGATGGAACCACGTTATTTCGAATGGGTCGATAACATGCACGATTGGTGTATCTCCAGACAGTTGTGGTGGGGTCACCGAATTCCTGTCTGGTACGGACCAAATGGTGAAGTATTAGTTGTTGGTCCAGATGAAAAAGCACCGAGTGGTTACACGCAAGATCCTGATGTTTTAGATACCTGGTTCTCATCTGCACTCTGGCCATTTTCAACTCTTGGTTGGCCGGCACAAACGGATGACTTAAAGAAGTTTTATCCAACCAGTGTTCTAGTAACTGGTTATGACATTCTCTTTTTCTGGGTAGCACGCATGATGCTCTTTGGCTTGTTTGCAATGGATGGCAAGCAACCATTTCACACGATTGCACTGCACGGATTAGTGCGCGATCAATTTGGCAAGAAGATGTCTAAGAGCCGCGGAAACACAATTGATCCAATCGAATTTATGGATAAGTACGGAACCGATGCACTTCGTTTCACTCTTGCTCGCGGTGCAAATCCAGGAAAAGATCAGGCACTGGCCGAAGATTGGGTCGGCGGTTCCAGAAACTTTGCAACCAAGTTATGGAATGCAACTCGTTTTGCAATGATGAATGGCGCCACTATTCAAGGCGAACTTCCTGCAACATCATCGCTTAATGGTGTTGATAAGTGGATTCTTTCAAGACTCTCAGAGACTATCTCCGAAGTTGATTCGCTCCTTGAGTCTTACGAATTTGCACGCGCATGCGATCGCATTTATCACTTTGCTTGGGATGATCTCTGCGACTGGTATCTCGAGCTTTCGAAGGAAACATTTGCATCAGGGGATTCAAAAAATACCCAGCGAGTACTGGGTCACGTCTTAGATCAGCTACTGCGATTGATGCACCCCTTTATGCCATTTATAACCGAAGAACTATGGACAACACTGACCGGGGGAGAGTCACTCGTTATTGCGCAGTGGCCAACAGCAAACTCCTCACACATTGATAAAGACAGTGAAAAAATTATTGCGAGTATTCAGGAAGTTATTACCGAAGTTCGTCGATTTAGAAATGACCAAGGAATTAAGACATCTGCCAAGATTCCTGGACGTTTCTTGGCGCCAGCAGAGTTTGCTCCGTATGAAAGTGCAATGCGCTTTGTTCTTAAGCTCGAAAGTGGCGACTTCACCCCAAGTGCACAATTACAAGTTGGTTCTGTAAAAGCAGAATTTGATTTGACCGGCGCCATCGATGTTGCCGCCGAACGTGCTCGACTCACTAAGGATTTAGCAACTGCTCAAAAGGATCTTGAAACAGCTAATGTAAAACTCAACAATCAAGGCTTTATGGCTAAGGCTCCGATTGAAGTTGTCGCAGAAATCAAAGAGCGTTTGGTTAAGACAAGTGCGGATATCGAACGCATCACATCACAACTCAATTCATTGCCGGCGCAATAATTTATGAGCGCAGACGATAACGCTCGCGTAGATGCAATTGAGCAGGCACTGCTTGCTAGATGGCCCGAAACTCGAATTTCTCCAACGCTCGATCGCATTGCGGCACTTACAGACATTCTTGGATCACCACAACTGACATATCCAACAATTCATGTTGGCGGCACAAACGGAAAGACAACTACGTCGCGCATGATTGATTCGCTCTTATTTGAAATGGGATTACGCACTGGACGTTTTACCAGCCCACATCTAGAGAGCTATCTTGAAAGAATCTGCATTAATGGCGCCAGTATTGATCCACAATCGGCAATATTTGCCTATAACGACATTGCTCCTTATTTGGATTTAATGGATACAAAGTTTGAAAACCCAATTTCTTTCTTTGAAGCCATTACCGCAATGGCTTTTGTTGCATTTGCCGAACATCCTGTCGATATCGGAATTATTGAAGTGGGTATGGGCGGGCAATGGGATGCAACAAATGTTGTTGATGCAGATGTTTCCGTAATCATGCCAATTGGTTTAGATCACATGGAATATCTTGGTAATACGCTGGGCGAAATTGCTCAAACAAAAGCCGGGATTATTAAGTCCGGTGGATTCATCGTGATGGCAGAACAGAAGCCGGAGGCGGCTAAAGAGCTATTGCGTAAAGCAGCCGAAGTTGAAGCAGACATTGCTCGTGAAGGAATTGAGTATTCATTGGACTCTCGCGCTATCGCTGTTGGCGGGCAGATGATTTCAATCAATGGTGTAAATCAAAAGTACGATGAAATTTTCTTGCCGCTTCATGGTCGCCACCAAGCAACCAATGCTGCATCAGCCCTTGTGGCTGTCGAAGCATTCTTTGGTGAGCAAGCACTAGATCCAGACGCGGTGCGTGCAGGTTTTGCCAACGTAAAGTCTCCGGGCCGATGTGAAGTTGTACATCGTGATCCAACTGTTATTTTGGATGCTGCTCACAATCCTCATGGCGCCCAAGCACTCGCACAGACACTTGTTTCTGAATTTACTTTTGATGACACCATCGGTGTCGTTGGTATTTTCGGCGACAAGGATGCACAGGGAATTCTTGAATCCCTCGAACCAGTCCTTAACTCAATAATTGTGACTGCAAGTTCGTCCTCGCGCGCAATGCCAGTCAAAGATCTAGAAGATCTTGCTCGAAAGATATTTGGGGCCGACAGAGTTTTTAGCAATGACACGTTAGAGGGTGCCCTCAAGCGAGCAGTTGATGATGCCAAGCGTCCATTAAGTGATGACAGTGTAGGAATTGTTGTCACTGGTTCTGTTGTGACTGTCGGCGAGGCACGTTCAATTCTGCGTAGAATGTTTACAAAAGAGGATTAGGATTTAACAATGCGCATGCTGGCTTCCTCAGTTCTTGTTATGGAATCTTTTGTGATGGGATTTGCATTGTTGCTTGCAATGAAGGATCACTCTTCTTCCGCTTTAATTTATGGCGGCGTCATTGCCATTATGTGTTTACTCGCTCCTGGTTTACTCAAGAAGAAAATCGGCTGGATTCTTGGATGGATTTTGCAAGTAGCAATTCTTGGCTACGGCTTTGTCGTCACATCAATGTTTATCGTCGGGGCGATTTTCTTGGGGTTATGGATTGCGGCCATTCTTGTGGGCAGAAAGGGCGAAGCCGCCCGCGCAGCGCTGCTGGCTGCGGGCCCTCCAAATGCCTAATAGACTAGGCGAGTGAGTTCCGAAAAAACCTTAATCCTGATCAAGCCCGATGGCGTTCGCCGTGGTCTTGTGGGTGAAGTTATTTCTCGAATAGAGAAAAAAGGTTATTCCGTTACAGCACTTCGTATGTTGAATGCAGATCGTGCATTACTTGAAAAGCATTACGCAGAGCACAACGGAAAACCTTTTTACGAACCACTTCTAGAGTTCATGACATCGGGACCGATTGTCGCAATGATCGCTGAAGGAAATCGCGTCATCGAAGGATTTCGTTCGCTCGCAGGTGCAACTGATCCAACAGTTGCAGCGCCAGGAACAATTCGTGGAGATCTTGCACGCGACCAAGGAACGAAAGTTGTACAGAACATTGTTCACGGATCTGATTCGCCTGAATCAGCTGCTCGTGAAATAGCTATTTTCTTTGAAGGGAAATAAATGAGTAACAAAATGTCATTCATCGGCCGAGATATGGCTGTGGATCTAGGAACTGCTAACACGTTGGTTTATGTGCGCGGTCGTGGCATTGTTCTCAACGAGCCAAGCGTTGTTGCTGTTAATCAAGACACCGGTGGAATTTTGGCCGTAGGTCTTGAAGCAAAGAAGATGATTGGCCGTACTCCTGGAAACATCGTTGCAATTCGCCCTCTAAAAGATGGTGTGATCGCTGACTTTGATACAACAGAGCGTATGTTGCGTTACTTCATTCAAAAAGTTCACCGTCGTCGTTATTTAGCTAAGCCTCGTATCGTTGTGTGCGTTCCATCAGGTATTACAGGTGTCGAACAGCGCGCAGTAAAGGATGCTGGCTATGCAGCCGGAGCCCGTAAGGTCTACATCATTGAAGAACCAATGGCAGCAGCAATTGGTGCTGGTCTTCCAATCCACGAACCAACTGGAAACATGGTTGTTGACATTGGTGGCGGTACAACTGAAGTTGCTGTTATTTCACTCGGTGGAATTGTTACTTCGCTTTCAATCCGCGTAGGTGGAGACGAACTCGATCAATCAATTATTAACTGGGTAAAACGCGAATTTTCATTGCTTCTTGGTGAGCGCACCGCAGAAGAAATCAAAATGGCGATTGGTTCTGCCTACCCACTTCCAGGTGAAAATGATGCAGAAATTCGCGGTCGAGATCTAGCAACAGGTCTTCCAAAGACAATCGTTGTATCAGCTGCAGAAATTCGTAAAGCGCTCGAAGAGCCAGTAAATGCAATTATCAACGCTGTAAAGAGCACGTTAGATAAGTGTCCACCAGAGTTAGCGAGTGATCTTATGGATCGCGGAATCGTTCTCACAGGTGGCGGAGCACTTCTTAAGGGACTCGATGAGCGTCTTCGTAAAGAGACTGGAATGCCAATTCACGTTGCAGAGCGTCCGCTCGATGCAGTCGTAGAAGGTTCTGGAAAATGTATTGAAGAGTTCGAAGCCCTTGAAAAGGTTTTGATCTCTGAGCCTCGTCGATAGGAATTTAGCGCAATGCGTTATGGCGGCGAAGGACGCGCTCGCCTCCTACTCATTATTCTCATCGTTACCTCTCTGCTATTAATCACTCTTGATTTACGCGGAGTTAAAGTTCTAGATGGAATACGCAGCGGCACTCAAAATGTTCTGGCACCTTTCCAAAAAGCCGGCACAACAGTTGTTTCACCATTTCGCAATTTCTTCAGCGATATCACCCAACTTGGGCGAACTCGTAGCGAAATCGAGAAGTTAAAATCTGAGAATGCTCAATTACGCACCAGAATCATTGAGCGAAAGAATGCTGATGCAGAGTTAAATCAACTCAAATCCGTTCTTGATCTTGCTGGTCGAGCTAGCTATAAAGTCATCGCCGCTCGTGTAATTTCGCAAGGATCGAGCACAAGTTTTTCTGAAACTATAACAATCGATGTCGGAACATCTTCTGGTGTTCGCAAAAACATGACCGTTGTATCAGGTGAAGGCTTGGTCGGAGTAGTTCAAGCCTCTAACCTCAACTCAGCACTTGTTATGTTAGCTACTGATCCAGATTTCAAAGTTGGCGTCAGAATTGCTGGTTCACAACAAATTGGAATTCTCTCAGGAACAGGTTCTAAGCGAGCTTCCTTGCAACTATTGGATAATCAAAATGTTGTAAAAGTAGGCGATGTTTTACTCGCGCGTGGAAGTAAAAACAATCGACCATTCGTTCCTGGAATTCCGGTTGGTTATATAAGTGCTGTCGATAACAGTGCGGGCCTAGTTGCTCAAACAGCCACCGTAACTCTTTACCCTAATTATTCTGCCCTCGGTGTTGTCAGCGTTGTACTGAGTGCCGGAAGAAATAATCCTGGTGACGCACTTGTTCCCGCTGCGCCACAACCAACTCCGGTACCGACGGTGACAATTTATGCAACTCCTTCTCCTAGCGCCACCAGTGAAAGTGCAAAGTAGTTCTTAGATGCTTCTGCGGCAATTTTCAATCTCATCACTCATTTTTCTATTCGCATTTCTAATTCAAGAGAGTCTCATTAATCAACTTCGTTTACCTGGTGGAGGATTCTCACTTCCTTTGTTGACTGCACTTATTTGGGCAGCGCTTAGTACTCCGATTGTTGGCGCACTCTGTGGATTCGTTTCGGGTTTCTTCTTAGATTTATCGCAGAGTTCAAGTGCTGCGATGGGTCATTGGACTTTAATCATGATCCTGGCGTGTTACGCGGTTGCGTTTTTAGGTTCTGGAAATGACAATGTTCGTGGCAACCCGATTACAAATGTTTTCCTAGTTTCAGCTGCATCAGTGGTTACGCTTTTAGCCTTTGTGCTGACCGGGTTATTGCTGGGTGTTTCTACAGGCGGCATCTCCCGAATCGCTCTTACTGTTTTTGTAAATGGTATTTGGGCGCTGCTAGTCACGCCACTCATTCTTCCGATTCTTAGCAAAATGCACTTAGCAATCTTTGGAAACAAGGCTCATCTATGAATCAGAGAGCTCGTTTAAGTTTGCTCGTAGTTCAGATTTTTATTCTCACTCTTATGGTTGCTCTGCTCGGGCGACTTTTTTATCTGCAAGTTGCTGCAGCACCACGATATAAAGATGCTGCACTTAGTATTCAGAGCCGCGATGTCATAAATCCGGCAACTCGTGGATTAATTGTTGATTCATCCGGAGTGCCTCTGGCGCTTAACCGCGTAGGACTAGCGATTACTGTAGATCGCATTGCTTTAGATAAGCAGGCCGATAAAGGCGTAAATGTATTAGCCAGAGTTTCCTCACTGCTTGGACTTTCATATGATGATGTTTATAGAGGAACTCGTTTGTGCGGTGAATTACCGAAAAATGACAAGGCAGGATGTTGGACTGGTTCAAGGTATCAACCAATTCCGATTACCAAAGAAGCCGATCCTGAGATTGCACTGCAAATCGTTGAGCGAACATCTGAGTATCCAGGAATCGGTGCAGCTCCTATAGCAATCAGAAATTATCCAGGGTATGCAGGTGCTAATGCAGCCCATGAATTAGGTTATATCGGCCCGGTTACTGAAGAAGACTTATCTGGTCAAAATGGCCGTTCGTATTACCGAAGTGAAACTATTGGAAAAACTGGTTTGGAATTTCAGTATGACTCTTATTTGCGTGGCACTCCTGGAATTAGAACCGTCATAGTTGACCGTAAAGAATCAATCACTCGAGTAAGTCAAAACACTGCACCAATAAGTGGCAATCACGTAGTCACTAGTTTGGATGTGCGATTACAAGCTGGAGTTGAAAAAGCACTTTCAGATGCAGTCAATCGCGCACGGGGCAGTGGGTATCCAGCGGATTCTGGTGCAGCTGTGGTTATGGATATTCACAATGGACAAATCTTAGCGATGGCTTCATATCCAACTTATGATCCAAATTCCTGGGAAAAAGGTTTATCGGTAAAAGATGCAAGAGCGCTCTTTAGTGAAAAGAACGGTGTACCGGCGCTGTCTAGACCGATGCAAGGTTTGTTTGCGCCAGCATCTACTTTCAAGACTGTATCAGTGGTTGCTGCAGCAAATGCAGGCTACAACCTCAATGCAATTTATAACTGTCCTTCAGAAACTCAAATCGGTAATAGAGCATTTCAAAACTTTGACAGTAAAGCTCTTGGCCGCATCTCTATGAAGAAAGCTATCGCAGTTTCCTGTGACACTATTTGGTACCAGATTGCTTATGATGAATGGGTTAGAGATGGTGGATTAAAGCCAAAATCAAACCCAAATGACTATTTCTTTAAGGCAGCACAAGGCTTTCAGGTAGACAAAAAAACAGAGATTGATATGCCATCTGAAATATCGGGACGTTTAGCCGATCGGCAGTGGCGCAAGAATTGGTATGACGAGAATAAAGATTTTTATTGTAATTACAAAGATCGTGCAAAAAAGAATCAACTCACACCATTTCTCATTGAATTAGCACGCGAAAATTGTCTAGATGGTGACAAAATCCGTGCGGGCGATGCCGTCAACTTCTCTATTGGTCAAGGCGACACAGTAATTACGCCACTGAAGCTCACTCAAATGTATGCCGCACTTGGAAATGGTGGAAAGATTTTGCGTCCAAGTCTTGCCAAGGCAGTTGTTTCAACTGATGGAAAAGTAATTAAGAAAATCGCCCCTAAGCAACTTGGAACTTTGCCAGCATCACCGGCCACCTTAAAATTCTTGGAAGCATCGCTTCGTGAAGCTGTAACGGCAGGAACAGGAACTGGTGCTTTTGCTGGTTTTCCAATCGCAATCAGTGGCAAAACAGGAACTGCACAAGTATTTGGCAGA
>JBILSQ010000017.1:0-9873 GCA_044372035.1 Candidatus Planktophila sp.
ACATAAAACTTCTCGGTTTGTACGCCTTTTCGTGCATCTAACTGCGAAACTAAATTCTTACTTGAATCTTGCGAAATTGCGAAGAATTTTCCGCGCGGCAAAGATGAATCCATCCGTATTCGCCCAATGATTGTCACATTGCCTTCATATGTTTCTTGCAGTTTTGGGGAGATTGTTGCACTAGCCCCAGCCTTTATCCATCCACGATCAACCCAGATCTTTTTGTCACCAATAGTGAAGAGTGTTAACTGTTCGAAACCGTAAAAACCCTCGTGATATCTATTACGAAGCAAAATCTCGTTATTTGAATCGAAAGAACCGCTCAAGGTTACTTTTCTCCACTCAAAAGCGAGGATGTCATCGTCTAACTGATTTAACTGAATTGGCGGCAATAAAGACTGCTCTTTAATCAACGTGTTCTTAGCATGTCGATCGATTCCTCGTTGATACTGCCATTGTCCTGCCCAGAGAAAGAGAATGACTAGAACAATTGCAATAAGAGATTTAAGAATGGAGTATCGCTCTTTAACCACAACGATACTTTAACTCACTATTACGAGAGGGAACGTGGTTTTTTTCTTAAGATTGCTGTTCCAGGAAGTATCGTTTCACGACCTGCATTAGCAATAACAACTGCGATGTATGGCAGAAAAACCGCTCCAGCTAATGCAAACCAGCGGAACGGGCTAGGCAGTATTACTGTCAAAATAAAACAAGCTGTGCGAACCATCATTGAATAGAAATAACGACGTTGACGCCCTGGCTGATCGGAACTCAGTGACTTCTGAGCGCTGGTGATGTCATAGACATCGTCATCATTGTTCATGCCATGATTCTAGGCGAGAGAAAGACACGTTGCCAGATGAAATCCACCTTACGCGAGAGTAACGAGTAGATTTACAGCATGTCTGAAAAGCCAATCGCCTTAATCACTGGCGGCAACCGAGGCATTGGTTTAGCTATCGCTAGATCCTTAGCGCAAGACGGATTTCACGTTGTGATCGGTTCACGATCTGGGCAAGTAGTTGATGGATTCGATTCCGTTGCAATGGATGTTTCTTCCGCCCAAAGTGTTGATGATGCGTTTTCACATGTTGAAAATACCTGGGGCATTCCTGAGATTTTGGTTTGTAATGCTGGCATAACAAAGGACGCATTAGTAATGCGAATGTCCGATGAGGATTTCGAAGATGTTATCAATACGAATTTAACTGGCGCGTTTAGAGTTGCAAAGAGAGCCACAAAAGGTTTGTTGAAGTTAAAGAAGGGTCGATTGATTTTTATCAGTTCGGTTGTTGCAATGTTGGGTTCTCCGGGTCAGGTTAATTACGCTGCGAGTAAGTCAGGGTTAATTGGAATGGCCCGTTCATTCGCTCGAGAATTGGGAAGCCGGGGGATTACTGCAAATGTTATTGCTCCAGGATTCGTAGAAACTGATATGACTGCGTCACTCGATGATAAACGTCGACAAGAAATTGCTTCCTCAATTCCCTTGGGTAGATTCTCAGATGCGCAAGAGATCGCCAATGTTGTTTCATTTATTGCATCGACTAAAGCTGGTTATATAACTGGAGCTGTTATACCTGTAGATGGTGGTTTGGGAATGGGGCATTAAGTGGGATTACTACAAGGAAAAAATATTCTCGTTACTGGCGTGCTCACGGACGCATCTATTGCCTTTCATATTGCACGTTTGGCTCAAGAAGAGGGGGCCAATGTTTTGTTAACTTCCTACGGTCGAGTCTTTAATTTAACGACACGCATCTCGGGGCGTTTACCAAGTAAGTCTCCAGTTATTCAATTAGATGTCACAGATCAAAATGATCTAGATGAGTTAGAAAATCGAGTTCGCGAGCATCTTCCACATCTAGATGGCGTTGTTCACTCAATCGGTTTCGCTCCAGAGAGTGCTCTTGGTGGCAACTTCCTGAATACTTCTTGGGATGATGTTGCTACCGCGATGCATGTGTCTGCTTATTCCTTGAAATCATTGTCGATGGCGTGTGTGCCTTTGTTTAAAGAAAGCGCATCAATAGTTGGTTTGGATTTTGATGCCACCGTAGCGTGGCCTAAATACGATTGGATGGGAGTTGCCAAAGCAGCACTAGAGTCCACATCTCGATATTTGGCTCGCGATTTAGGACCAAAAAATATTCGCGTGAATCTCGTTGCCGCCGGTCCAATTAGAACAATGGCAGCTAAATCAATTCCAGGTTTTGATGAATTCGAAAAAGTGTGGAACGAACGTGCACCACTTCATTGGGATGTAACTGATCCGGTGCCGGCTGCTCAAGGTGCTGTGGCACTTTTGTCTGATTGGTTTAGCAAGACCACGGGCGAGATCATTCACGTCGATGGCGGCGTCCACGCCATGGGTGCGTAAGCGTAGATTTCCCCTTTTTAACTACCTCGGGTAATCTTCACCCCAGACCAGTGACTGCATAGTTACTGCAAGAGGAGTACCGCTCCCACCTCCATCGCTACGGCGAGTTGGTTTGTCAGGGTTACGAATTGGATGCAATCCAGTTCTCCTTGCGGTGTTTTCTTGCAGCGCTTGCAACACACAAAGCGTTCGAACCGCGATTAACCAAAGGAGCACAAATCAGCACTGAACCGCGCATTAACGATCGAATTCGCACACCTCAAATTCGACTCATCGGATACACCGGTGATCAAGTTGGAGTTGTAGATATCGATACCGCGTTGAAGATGGCAGATGAAGTTGGTCTTGACCTAGTTGAGATAGCACCAGATGCCAATCCTCCCGTTTGCAAAATTATGGATTTCGGAAAGTACAAGTACGAGATCGCACAAAAAGCTCGGGAAGCGCGACAGAACCAAACCCACATTGTGGTTAAGGAAGTGCGCATGCGACCAAAGATTGAAAATCACGATTATGAGACCAAACGTGCTCACATCGAGAAATTCCTCAAAGGTGGCGACAAGGTGAAGGTAACGATGCAGTTCCGTGGAAGAGAGCAGACGAGACCAGAACTTGGTTTCAAGTTGTTGCAACGTCTTGCAGAAGATGTCGCACAAGTTGCGTTTGTGGAGTTCGCCCCTAAACAAGAGGGTCGAAATATGACAATGGTATTAGGACCGACGAAGAAGAAGACCGAAGCAGTAGCCGAACAACGCGCAGCGCGCAAAGCTAAAGAGCAAGCAGCTGCGAAAGAAGAAGCGTAAGCAGAAACCGAACTAAGGAGAGCACGATGCCAAAGATGAAAACACACAGTGGGGCGAAGAAGACTTTTCGCATCACAGGAACCGGAAAAGTCATGCACGAACGTGCTGGCAAGCGCCACCTCCTTGAGCACAAGTCCTCACGTGTTACACGTCGCTTGAGCACAGAGTCAGCAGCAAAGCCATCAACTACATTTACAGCCAAGCGCATGCTTGGTCTGAAGTAAGGAGCGTGAGTTAAATGAGAGTAAAACGTGGAGTTCACGCAGCAAAGAAGCGTCGCACAACTCTTGAACGTGCCAGCGGCTACCGCGGACAACGTTCTCGTCTTTTCACAAAGGCGAAAGAACAAGTTACGCACTCAATGGTTTATGCGTTCAATGACCGTAAAGATAAGAAAGGCGACTTCCGTCAGCTTTGGATTCAACGAATCAATGCTGCGAGCCGCGAAAATGGTTTGACATACAACCGCCTTATCCAAGGATTGAAGAGCGCTGGTGTAGAAATCGATCGCAGAATTCTTTCTGAATTAGCGACGAATGATCCAGCAACTTTCAAAGCACTTGTTGATGTGGCTCGTAAGAGTCTCGCATCTGCTTAAACAGAACTCATGATTGAGAGCCTTAATTCCCCGCACGTCGGGAGAGTTAAGGCTCTTATCAGTTCGAGGGGTGCTAAAGAAAGAAACGAAGCTGGGTTGTTTGTTGCAGAAGGCATCCAATGCATTAAAGAAGCCTTGAATTCAGATGGTGGGCCTGCGTTGCAGACGATATATGCAACTAACTCGGCTATAGAAAAGCATTCAAGCATCATCAATCAGGCACATTGCGAAATCTTGAGCATCTCAGATGATGTTGCCAGAGCAATGTCTGACACCGTTACACCACAAGGTTTAATTGCGGTATGCGAAATTCCACAACACAGTTTTCCTCAAGTTTCTTCAAAATCTTTTAGTAAGTTTGTATATCTCAGCGAAGTTCAGGACCCAGGAAACGCTGGCACAATTATTCGATCTGCAGATGCATTTGGTTTCGACGCAGTTCTGATTTCGCCAAACAGTGTGGATGTTTATTCACCAAAAGTTGTACGAAGCACTGTTGGTTCCTTATGGCATATCCCAGTGTTTCAAGGTGTCAATCTCCAAGAGATTTTGGCGTGGGATTGCCAATTCATTGCGTTAGATGCGACAGCAGAAACGCCATTATCTAAGGTCCGTGCTGATCGATCTGTCGTTGCAATTTTTGGAAATGAAGCACGGGGATTGAACACATCACAAGAAATTACAGACTCCAAGAATTCAATACTTCCAGTGAGAATACCGATGCCAGGTAATGCGGAGAGTCTCAATCTTTCTGCGGCCGCAAGCATTGTTATGTATCAACTAGCAAATATCCCGACTTCTTAATCTGCGAGGCATTAGACTCTCGCCCATGAATGCGCAGGAAATTCAAGGGTGGATAGACGCCGCTTCCGCGGCTTTTGCATCAGCTGCAAACCTTGATGAGTTAAAAAGCGCACGCTTATTGCATTCCGGAGACAAATCACCGATAGCTGGTGCTTCCAGAAATTTAGGCTCTCTTTCACCGGATGAGAAGGCATCATTCGGCAAAGTAATTGGTGAAGCGAAGGCCGCGATAGCTTTGTCATTGGCGGCAGCAACTAAGCGTCTTGAAGATGAACGCGATGAAAAGATGCTCGCTGAAGAAGTTGTTGACATAACCCTGCCGGTTCGCAGAACGCACCGAGGCGGATTACATCCGATAAGCATTATCAAAAATGACATCTCAGATTTTTTCATAGAACAAGGATATTTTGTTGAAGAAGGCCCGGAGTTAGAATCTGGTTGGTTAAATTTTGATGCTTTAAACATCCCAGCAGATCATCCAGCCCGAACAATGCAAGATACGTTTTTCATCGAACCACTTGAATCTGGAATGGTGCTACGAACCCACACATCCCCAGTTCAAATCAGAACTATGCTCACAAAGCAACCTCCAATTTACGTTATTTGTCCAGGTCGAACTTTTAGAGCTGATGAGTTGGATGCAACGCACAGTCCGGTATTTCATCAGGTTGAGGGATTAGTAGTGGATCGTGGAATCACCATGGCTCACCTCAAAGGCACGTTAGATAATTTTGCTCGTTACATGTTTGGGCCCGATGTAACTACGCGATTGCGACCATCTTTTTTTCCATTTACAGAACCAAGTGCTGAAGTAGATGTATTTTTCAACGGTAAATGGATTGAATGGGGCGGTTGCGGAATGGTTAATCCGCGCGTGTTAAAAACGTGCGGAATCGATACTTCCGAATTCAGTGGCTTTGCATTTGGAATGGGTCTAGAACGTACGCTTATGGTCCGTCACGGTATTACCGATATGCATGACATCGTTGAAGGCGATCTTAGATTTACCCGTCAATTCGGAGTTGGTTTGTAATGCGCGCTCCACTGTCCTGGATAAAGGAATTCGTAGACGTACCTTCATCGCTCACTGCTGATGAAATAAGCCAAGGGTTAGTTCGAGTCGGCTTTGAAGTTGAAGATGTTATTCATCAGGGAATTGACGTAAAAGGTCCCTTGGTTTTTGGTGAAGTTCTCTCAATTGAAGAAATTACAGAGTTTAAAAAGCCAATTCGATACGTCGGAGTTGATTGTGGCGAAAAACAAACTCGGTATGTGATTTGTGGTGCAACAAATTTCTCTGTAGGTGACATGGTTTTGGTTGCCTTACCTGGAGCAGTTCTTCCTGGAGATTTTGCAATTGCTGCACGTGAAACCTACGGCAAGACATCGAATGGAATGATCTGTTCGGCTAAAGAATTAGGTTTAAGCGATGATCACGCAGGAATTATGGTCTTCGGTAAAGAGCAAGTGAGTTCAAAAGATGATGTTCGCGAGAAGCTTGCGATAGATGATGTAATTTTCGATATTGCCGTTAATCCAGATCGTGGTTATGCATTAAGTATTAGGGGAGTGGCACGAGAAGTGGCAGGAGCTTTCGGCTTAAAGTTCCAAGATCCCGTGGACAAATTACGTGGATTGACCTTTGAGAAAACAGGTTCTGGCCTACAACCTAAGATTGACGAAAAAGATGCAGCGTCGATTTTCTATGTGCGAACGTTGTCTCATTTTGATTCCAAAGCCATAACGCCATTATGGATGCGACGCAGAATTGAGAAAATGGGAATGCGTTCCATTTCCCTAGTCGTAGACGTTACAAACTATGTCATGCTCGAATTAGGTCAACCTCTGCACGCATTTGATCGCAAGAAAATTAAAGGCAATTTAAGAATCGCTAGGGCTGCAAAGAGTTCGAAGTTCACAACACTTGATGGTCAAGAACGTACATTAGATCCATCTGATTTGATGGTGAGTGATGACGAAAGACCGCTTGCCTTGGCCGGAACTATGGGTGGTTTGTATTCCGAAATCACAGATGAGACAACCGATATTGCGTTAGAAGCTGTTCGTTTCAATCCGATTGCAATCGCTCAAAATTCTCGTCGACACAAACTCTCTTCTGAGGCATCACGTAGATTAGAACGAGGTGTAGATCCTTCATTGGCTGAGTTCGCATCGGCGAGATTTGTACAGTTGCTGATCGAACATAGTTCGGCAAAACACGTGGAGTCGCTAAGCACAGGTGTTGCCCAATACCCCGCCTCGTTCATTATCGATCCAATACAGGTCTCAAGCATTTTAGGTTTTGAGGTATCAACGCAGCAGATTCTCAAATCTCTTCGCACCATAGGGTGCGATGTTGATGAAAAGAAGTTTGAAATAAAACCTCCTTCGTGGCGACCTGATCTAACCAATGTCTCTGACATTGCAGAAGAAGTTGCCCGAATTATTGGCTATGACAAGATCCCTTCAATCCTGCCGAACCGTCCATTGCACGCTTCGCTCACCGTGCTTCAAAAGAGAAGACGAGCTATTTCCCAATTCCTTGCAAATCGAGGATTCGCAGAGGTTCTAACGTTTCCATTCACCAATCAAAAGACCATTGATGAAATGGGCTTTGTTGGTCCACGAGCAACAACCTTTGCACTGGCAAACCCAATGTCAGATGAAAACCCTCTGTTGCGAGTGCATCTCGTTCCAGGATTAATTGAAGTGGCCGCACGCAACATAAGCCGAGGCGCTCAAAACTTTGCAATCTTTGAAATTGGTTCTATTTTCAGAAGCTCAAAGAAATTGGATTCTTTCGTAAATCCCGATACGAATAATCGTCCTAGCGAAAAGATTATTTCAACTATTTTTGAATCGGTACCACAACAAACAGAAATGATTTCAGGTTTATTAGTTGGAAACAAAGAGATCGAAAATTGGAATGGAAAAACGTCAAGTTATGATTGGAAGGATGCGATAGCTTTCGCACAGGAAATTCTCGAGCTATGTCATTTGGAGTACGAGATTAAGCGTTCAGATCTAGCGCCATGGCACCCTGGACGCTGTGCCGAATTATTAGTGAACGGGATAGTGGTTTCACATGCCGGAGAGATTCATCCTCGAATTTTGGCTCAATACAATTTACCTGCTAGATCGAGCGCGTTTGCAATTAACTTGGGTGTACTACCGCTTTCTTTAATGGTTCGGCCTAGTCGCGTAGGTGTAATGCCTGCTGCAGTTCAAGATGTGGCCCTCATTGTGGATTCATCTGTAACTGCGCTAGAAGTGCAACAAGCCCTCAAAGAAGGAGCAGGGGATCTACTGGAATCTATTTCCCTCTTCGATAGATACGACAAGGTTGGAGATGGCAAAGTTTCACTTGCTTTCACTCTGACATTTAGAGCAGAGGATCGCACCCTTACGGGTGAAGAAGTTTCAGCTATGCGCGAAGCGGCAACAAATCTGGCTGCCAAGCGGTGTGGTGCGGTTGTAAGAACTGCATAATTATGCATATATTTGCATAATTACCCATCATTCTGTAGACTCTCTTCTATGAAAACCGCAGTTATTGGTGCCAGCGGATATGCCGGCGGAGAGCTCTTGCGTTTGCTCTCGATACATCCACATTTGGTAGTCACCCAAGTGAGTGCTCACAGCAACGCAGGTGAATTAATTACTTCCGTTCATCCACATCTAACGACGCATCAGAACGAGAAGTTTCTTACTCTCGATTCATTGAATTTTGAAGATATCGATGTTGCATTCATTGCTTTGCCCCATGGTCAGTCCGCGGTAATAATTGATAAATTTGCCAGTAAAACAAAGATTATTGATCTAGGCGCCGATTTCAGAATCGCCGATTCACTTCAATGGTCGAAGTACTACGACGGTGCACATGCAGGAACTTGGACGTATGGTTTGCCAGAAATTCCTGGTGCAAGAAAAAAGGTTATGCAATCCACTCGTGTGGCTAATCCCGGTTGCTACGCAACATCCATTATCACTGGAGTAATCCCTGCTTTAGATGTTATTGATTCATCCGACATAGTTGTTGTGGCGGCATCTGGTACAACAGGTGCTGGTCGCAATGCCAAAATCAATCTTATTGCTAGTGAAGTTATGGGTTCGCTTACTTCTTACAAATTTGGGGGAGTCCACCAACATACGCCAGAAGTAGAGCAAGAATTATCCGCGGCCGCAGGAAAGGACGTAAAAATATCTTTTACGCCAATTCTTGCGCCAATGCCTAGAGGAATCCTTTCAACAATCACAGCACGGTTTTCCAAGGACATAGATTCAGAAGAAGCACATGCGATGTATTCAAGTTTTTACAAAGATGATTACTTCGTTGATGTACTACCTATAGGCCAGATGCCTAAAACTGGATCTTTGACAGGATCAAACAAAATCCAGATGCAAGCGGCTGTCGATTCGCATACGAAGCGTTTGGTGGTCAGTGTTGCCATTGATAACTTAGGTAAAGGCGCTGCGAGTCAGGCGATTCAGAATGCTAATTTAATGTGCGGTTTCCATGAAGGCGCAGGTTTATCAACAGATGGTTTAGGAACATGAAACTTCCACAGGGTTTCATAGGGGCTGCAACTGCAGCTGGGTTAAAAAGTTCTGGTGCAACGGATTTAACTCTCATCGTGAATCAAGGCCCTTCGAGTTGGGCTTCAGCGGTATTCACCACGAATCAAGTTATTGCAGCTCCCGTTATTTGGAGTAAAGAAGTAATAAAAGGATCTTCTGTACGCGCAGTGGTTTTGAATTCAGGTGGAGCCAATGCGTGCACAGGGTCACGAGGATTCCAAGACACCCATCAGAGCGCAGAGCACGTAGCTTCACTTTTGCAATTTTCATCATCAGAGATTTTTGTATGTTCAACGGGGATGATCGGTGAATTCTTGCCGATGAAGAAAGTTATCGATGGCATCAATTCCGTTGCTGCCAATCTGTCAAATGAATCATTGTTGGATTGCGCACAAGCAATTATGACAACTGATTCTGTTCCAAAGATATCGACTGCATATTCGGCTGGCACACAGATGAGTGGTATAGCCAAGGGTGCAGGAATGCTCGCTCCAGCCCTTGCAACAATGCTCTGCGTGATTATGACTGATGCTGTTGTCCCAGATTCTGCAGAAAGAATTTTCCAAGAAATTATTGAAAAAACTTTTAATCGTATTGATTCTGACGGATGCACCTCAACTAATGACGCCATTTTGCTTATGTCCTCCGGTGCTAGTGGTGTTGCGTTAAACGAAGATCAGTTGGCTGCGATGCTGCAGGAAGTTTGT
>JBILSQ010000117.1:0-2894 GCA_044372035.1 Candidatus Planktophila sp.
TAGGTCAGGATTTAAAGCCACTTAAATCTGGCGGAGAGTATTTAGATCCAGCTGCAGCCCAAGCGGCTATTGCAGCAGTTGCAAATCAGGGCAAAAAGTAAATTTAGAGAATGTCTGAAGCGTAGGTTCCTGTAACCAGGAAGTACACGCGACGAGCAACAGATACAGCGTGGTCTGCGCAACGCTCGTAGTAACGGCCAAGCAGAGTCATATCAATTGCGGTTTCAATACCGTGAGCCCAATTGTCATCGAGCAAGATTTCAAATAACTTACGGTGCAACTTGTCCATTTCATCATCATCTTTTTCAAATTGCATTGCGGTCAACGTATCGTTTGAGTTAATGAGTCCAGTGGTTTTTGTAATAATTCTCTCTGCAACATTTCCCATTTCCTGAATAGTTAAAACAAGTTCAGGGGGCACTGCACATGCTGGGTAACGCATACGAGCCAGCTTTGCAACGTGATGGGCAAGATCACCCATACGTTCTAGGTCTGCACTCATTCGAATCGAGGTTACTAATCGCCTTAAATCACCAGCGACAGGTTGTTGGCGTGCCATTAAATTCAGGATTCTGGCATCTAGATCATGATGTAAACCATCAATCAGATCATCTTCTGCAATAACTTCTTCTGCCAGCGATAAGTCTGCTTCTAGTAGAGCCTTGGTTGCACGCAACATTGCCCGACTAACCAGCTCACTCATCTGGGCAAGTGAACTTCCAATGGCGTCGAGGTCGTCATGAAAGGCGTCGCGCATACGTAAAGGGTATCTGCTGAGACCAGACTTTCCCGGTAAGCAGGTTAACGGAATTTGAATACAAGGCTAAGAAATGGCTTTTTGCCATTCTTGCAGCCCTCGATGGTGAGAGTTACTGAGACAAACTCTACGATGGACCCATGTTCGGACGTCGAGTTAATAGCGCAAGTACACAATCTGGCGTTGCATTACCGACTGGCATTATCGAACTTTTAGATGTCGTTGATGCAGAGTTTTTAATTCTTGCCCCTGGCGAAAACATTGTTCGTGCTTCAGAAGGTTCAACAACATTGGGTTTGGTTAAAGATGGCAAGTTAGTAAGTGATGAAGTCTTAAACGTTGTGCGCGCCTGCCGACGTTCACAAATTGCGCAGGAAGACACAATTGAATTACCAAGAGGACCAATCGGCGAAGGAACACACGATTTATTGGTACGCGTGGCACCTATTGGCAACGAAGGATTAATCGCTGTTCTCATTTTTGATGATTCTGAATTTCGTCGCTTAGATGCTGTCCGTAGAGATTTTGTTGCAAATATCTCTCACGAGTTAAAAACTCCTATTGGCGCACTATCAATTTTGAGTGAAGCGGTCCTAGAAGCTAGCGATGATCCTGTTGCTGTCACCCGGTTTGCAAATCGAATGCAAACCGAGGCAAAGCGACTATCTAACTTGGTGCAAGAAATCATCAACCTTTCAAGAATTCAAGATGACGATCCATTAAAGAGTGCAAGTGTTCTGACCATTAGCGACTTGGTATTGCAGGCAATAGATGAATCGCGTTTAGCCGCTGATTCACGAGGTATAACATTAGATTTTGTTAGTAATTGTGATGTCAAAATCTTGGGCGATGAAACTCAATTAGAAATGGCAATTAGTAATTTAATTGAAAATGCGATTAATTACAGTACAGATAAGACCGCAGTTGTTATTTCACTGAATCGAGTTGATGACTTGGCTGAAATCAAAGTCAAAGACCAAGGCATCGGAATCTCAGAAGAAGATATCGAACGAATCTTTGAGCGTTTTTATCGCGTTGATCCTGCTCGTTCACGCACAACTGGTGGAACAGGTTTGGGCCTTTCAATTGTGAAACACATTATTACTAACCATGGCGGAGATATAACAGTATGGAGCGCTCCTGGCGAAGGCAGCACATTTACAATCCGCTTGCCTGAATTTAAAGATTCCAAAGAACAAGTTGATAGCGCAAATAGTTCACCTATGCATGTGGAGGAAAAATAATGTCCCGAATTCTTGTAGTAGAAGATGAAGATTCATTTTCAGATGCATTGGGATATTTATTGGGACGCGAAGGCTTTGATGTCTGCGTTGCTGACAGTGGCACAAAAGCTATAGAAGAGTTTGACCGAGGCGGCGCCGACTTAGTTTTGCTAGACCTTATGTTGCCGGGGCTATCGGGCACAGAGGTATGCAAGCAACTGCGCACGCGCTCAAATGTTCCAATAATCATGCTGACAGCCAAAGATTCTGAGATAGATAAAGTTGTTGGCCTCGAACTTGGTGCAGATGATTACATCACTAAGCCATATTCATCAAGAGAATTAGTGGCACGAATTCGCGCTGTGCTACGACGCAATTCTGGCGAATTTGCAGATGAAAGTTCGGCGAGTGGAACATTAGCCGCAGGACCAGTTCGCATGGATGTAGAACGCCACTTGGTAAGTATTAATAATGAGAGCGTTTCTTTTCCACTCAAAGAGTTTGAATTACTCGAATTTCTTATGCGAAATGCTGGTCGCGTGCTGACTCGCATGCAACTCATTGATCGCGTGTGGGGCAGTGATTATGTGGGAGATACAAAGACTTTAGATGTTCACATCAAGAGATTGCGTTCAAAGATTGAAGCAGATCCAGCCAACCCAGTTGTTATTCAGACCGTACGCGGTCTTGGTTACAAGATGGAAGCTTGAGAAGTAACTCCTGCATAAATTCCCTCTGGCTTTTGCACAAGAACATCAAAGGTAATTTCTCCGGCATTGCCGAAGAATAGCGAGAGATTTGTATGAGTGCCTTGCGCTAAATTCGCACCAGGGATGATTGCTTTAATATTTGCAATATCGCCTTCAAAAGTTATTACGCCATTTGGAGCGAGTGTGCTTGCACCAGTAATTTGT
>JBILSQ010000118.1:0-2892 GCA_044372035.1 Candidatus Planktophila sp.
CATTTGGATTACGAAATACATCAGATATAGATAAGGCGTTAACCGAAGCAAAACGCGTAACTAAAAAAGGTGGCTCACTTGTTGTTGCAGAGTTTTCTTCGCCAACATTTAAACCATTTCGAATTATCTACATAAATTATTTAATGAAAGCTCTGCCGGCTATCGCATCAAAAACATCATCAAACCCCGAGGCCTATGTCTATCTCGCTGAATCCATTCGGGCATGGCCAAATCAGGCGGCGCTGGCGGCCCGAATTACCCAAGCCGGCTGGTCTCAAGTGGGCTGGCGCAATCTGAGCGGCGGAGTTGTCGCAGTTCACAGAGCCATCAACTCATGACGCGGTCAAAAGTACTTACGCGGCACCATAGGATTTGAACCATCATGGACTCTGTATCTAACCCATATGTACCGATCTTGGTCATCGGAGCTATTGGCTTCGGTTTCGCCATAATCTCGGTCGCAGCCGGTGCACTTACCGGTCCTAAGCGTTACAACAGAGCAAAGTTAGATGCATATGAGTGCGGAATCGAACCATCACCATCTGCTGCACAAGGTGGACGTTTTCCAGTTAAGTACTTCTTAACAGCAATGCTTTTCATAATTTTTGATATTGAAATTGTTTTCCTTTACCCATGGGCAGTTGCATTTGATCAACTTGGAATTTTTGGTCTTGTTGAAATGGGAATCTTTATTGCAACTGTTTTTGTGGCATTTGCATATGTATGGCGCCGCGGTGGATTGGAATGGGATTAAACATGGGTCTAGAAGAAAAATTACCGAGCGGCTTTGTTCTCACAACAGTTGAAAAACTTGCGGGTTACATGCGCAAGAACTCATTGTGGCCAGCAACTTTTGGTCTTGCATGTTGCGCAATTGAAATGATGGCAGTTGGTTCCGCTGCAAAGTACGACATTTCACGCTTCGGTATGGAAGTTTTCCGCGCATCACCACGTCAAGCAGACCTCATGATTGTTGCTGGTCGTGTTTCAAATAAAATGGCACCAGTTCTACGACAAATTTATGATCAAATGGCAGCACCTAAGTGGGTTCTTGCAATGGGTGCGTGTGCATCTTCAGGTGGAATGTTTAATAACTACGCAATCGTTCAAGGCGTAGATCACGTTGTTCCAGTTGATATTTATCTTCCAGGTTGTCCTCCACGTCCAGAGATGTTGATGGATGCAATTCTTAAGTTGCACACAAGCATTTACGACGAGAAGCTCGGACCAAATCGCGAAGCTGTTATTAAATCTGTAGAAGAAGCAGCACTAAAGGCACTTCCTACGCATCAGATGAAGGGATTGCTTGCCTAAATGAGTGATCACGGAATGTTTGGTGCACAAGGCACCGGCGATACATCTGGTTACGGCGGACTTGTACGTACGCCTGCCGCAACTGGTTCAAGTGAGCGCCCATACGGTTCTTATTTTGATGACGTTGCAGATAATTTAGAGCGCGCATATCCAGGTTTTTCAGATGCAATCGAACGCGTTGTTGTCGATCGCGGAGAACTTACGCTGCACATCAAGCGTGAAAAACTAGTTGAAGTATCAAAGATTCTTCGCGATTCTCTTAAGTTTGAAATGTGCTTGGGTGTATCTGGTGTGCACTATCCAGAACAGAGCGGGCGCGAATTACACGCGGTTTATCCATTGCTTTCAATCACAAATAATCAAAGAATTCGCTTAGAAGTTTCTGTTCCAGATAACGATGCACATATTCCTTCAGTTGTAGAAGTATGGGCAGGAAATAACTGGCACGAACGTGAAACTTTTGACATGTTCGGAATTATTTTTGACGGACATCCAGGACTTACAAGAATTTTGATGCCAGATGATTGGCAAGGTCACCCACAACGTAAAGATTATGCATTGGGTGGAATTTCTGTTGAGTACAAAGGTGCAACGATTCCAGCACCTGACGAGCGCAGGTCATACCGATGACAACATTTATTGATCCATATTCATCATCACGCGAAACTACAGAAGGCACTGTCTTCTCAGTAACAGGTGGCGATTGGAACGAACTCGTTACAGAAATTGGTGCAACTAAAGAAGAGCGCATCGTTGTAAACATGGGACCACAACACCCATCTACACACGGAGTACTTCGTTTAGTTCTCGAACTCGAAGGCGAAACAGTCACTGAAGTTCGCTGTGGAATTGGCTATCTACACACTGGTATTGAGAAGAATATTGAATACCGCAGCTGGACACAGGGCGTTACTTTCGTAACTCGCATGGATTACCTATCTCCTTTGTTTAATGAGACTGCATATTGCTTAGCAACAGAAAAACTCCTTGGAATTACTAATGACGTTCCAGAGCGCGCATCAGCAATTCGTGTTCTCATGATGGAGCTCAATCGAATCTCTTCTCACATGGTTGCACTCGGTACAGGTGCACTCGAACTCGGTGCAATTACGCCAATGTTCTTTGCATTCCGCGAACGCGAACGCGTATTAGACATCTTCGAAATGATCTCTGGATTACGCATGAATATGGCGTACATCCGTCCAGGTGGTGTGCAACAGGATCTACCAGAAGGCGCCACACAAAAGATTCGCGAAACTGTTAAAGAAATGCGCAAAGCATTTAAAGATAACTCGACACTTTTAATTGGCAACTCAATTTGGATGAAGCGCACTGTGGGCATCGGCTACTTAGATCTCGCAGGTTGCACAACTCTTGGAATTACTGGTCCGGTACTTCGTTCAACTGGATTGCCTTGGGATCTTCGCAAGACACAGCCATATTGCGGTTATGAAAATTATGATTTTGATGTCGTCACAACAGATACATGCGATGTGTACGGACGCTTCTTAATTCGCATGAACGAATTAGAACAATCACTTCGCATCATCGAACAAGCGTGCGACAAGATCGACAAAC
>JBILSQ010000018.1:0-9846 GCA_044372035.1 Candidatus Planktophila sp.
GAGTCTGTGCGCCCACGTTGTACTGACTCAAGATGCGACCTGTTGTAAGCAATAGTGGGAATTTACGAGTGGATTTTTCTAGTGTTGCAACGTAAGGCGTTGGCATGAACTTTCCTTCGCCGCGAACAAACTCATTGATGTGCATTGTTGGCGTGCCTTCTGGCGCCTTGTCATTTACTGGCCATTGAAGAGAACCGACGCGATCTAGATGTTCGAAAGAAACGCCTGCAAACGTTGGAGTTGTAGCAGCAATTTCATCCATGATTTCTGATGCCTGTGTGTATGACATGTCATAACCCATAGCACGAGCAAGATCACAGGTAACTTCGTATTCAGTCTTGCCAGTCTTTGATGGCATTACAGGGCGTACGCGATTGATTCGGCGTTCGGCATTTGTAAATGTTCCATCTTTTTCAAGGAACGATGTACCCGGCAAGAATACGTGTGCAAACTTTGATGTTTCATTCAGGAACAAATCTTGAACAATAACCATATCCATCGAACGAAGCGCTGCATGAACGTGGGTTGTGTTTGGATCTGATTGGGCAATGTCTTCACCCTGTACATAGAGTCCAAGGAACTTCTTGCCGAGTGCTGAATCAAACATATTTGGAATACGTAATCCAGGTTCTGGGCGAAGAGTTACGCCCCATTTCTTATCAAAGATTTCACGCACATCATCACGAGAGATATGGCGATAGCCAGGTAGCTCGTGTGGGAATGAACCCATATCGCAGGAACCCTGAACGTTATTTTGTCCACGAAGTGGATTAACGCCAACACCTTTGCGACCAATGTTTCCTGTTGCCATTGCAAGGTTTGCAATGCCCATAACCATTGTTGAACCTTGGCTATGTTCTGTAACGCCGAGTCCATAATAAATTGAGCCATTAGGCACAGATGCAAAGAGGCGGGCTGCTTCACGAATTTTTGCAGCTGGTACACCTGATGCAGCTTCTAAAGTTTCTGGGCTATTTTCAGGCAGAGAGATGAATTTCTCCCACTCGGCAAATGCCGCTAAGTCACAACGTTCATTAACGAATTCGCGATTAATCAAACCTTCTGTAGCAATAACGTGTGCCAGAGAATTGATGACAGCCACGTTTGTGCCAGGTAGCAATTGCAGATGGTGATCGGCTTCGACGTGTGCAGACTTAACTGTCTCTGTTACACGTGGATCAACAACAATCAGTTTGGCACCACGACGTAACGCTTGCTTCATGCGTGAGTTAAATACTGGGTGAGCAGCCGCTGGATTAGCGCCAATCACCATGATCACATCGGAGAATTCAACTGATTCGAAATCCTGTGTTCCGGCAGATGTTCCAAAGGTTTTGCTGAGTCCATAGCCAGTTGGTGAGTGGCATACGCGTGCGCATGTATCTACGTTGTTATTGCCAAATGCTGCACGGACCATCTTTTGCACGACGAAAACTTCTTCGTTTGTGCATCGAGAAGATGTGATTGCGCCAATTGAATCGACGCCTTTTTCAGATTGAATCTTCTTAAGTCCGGCTGCTGCAAAAGCGATTGCTTCTTCAAATGAAACTTCACGCCATTCATCAGTTATCTTTTCGCGAATCATCGGCTTGGTGATGCGATCTTGGTGCGTTGCATATCCCCATGCAAAGCGACCCTTAACGCAAGAGTGACCAGCATTTGCTCCACCATCTTTAAGCGGAACCATGCGCACGAGTTCGTCGCCACGCATTTCAGCTTTGAATGAGCAACCCACACCGCAATACGCGCACGTTGTAATAACAGAACGAGTTGGGGCACCGATAGTAAGCAAGGTTTTCTCAGTGAGGGCACCTGTTGGACACGCTTGAACGCATGCACCGCATGAGACACACTCGCTATCAATAAATGATGTGCCAGAGGATGAAACACGTGCTTCAAAGCCGCGATTTTCAATTGTTAATGCGAAGGTTCCTTGCACTTCATCGCATGCACGAACGCAACGGTTACAGACAATGCACTCTGTTGAATCAAATGTGAAGTATGGATTGGTCTCATCTTTGACAAGGCCAAGGTGAGTTTTACCTTCGTAGCGAACCTCTGTTAAGCCAACTTCTTTGGCCATGCCGTGCATTTTGCACTCGTCACCAGTTTCGCAATTAGCTGGGTGATCTGACATGTACAGCTCCATGACGCCGCGGCGAATCTTCTGCACGCGATCAGTCTTAGTTGAAACCTTCATGCCTTCTGTGACAGGAGTTGTACAAGAAGAAGGTGTGCCGTTTCGTCCATCGATTTCTACAACACATAAACGGCAAGAACCAAAAGCTTTGAGGCGATCTGTTGCACATAATTTTGGAATGTTATTGCCGAGCATCGCTGCTGCTCGCATGATTGATGTTTCAGCAGGAACGGTTACGGATTTTCCATCAATTTCTACGGTGACCGTTTCGTTCTTTTTACTTGCAGGAGTGCCAAAGTCAGGCTCGATCAGCATCGTCATTATCTTGCACCTCCCGTGAAGTCTTCTGGAAAGTTATTCATGGCACTCTTTACTGGAAGTGGAGTTAATCCACCCATCGCACAGAGAGATCCATCGGTCATCACTTCGCACAAGTCTAAGAGCAATAACTTATTTGCAGGTACATCTACGCCAGAAATTATTTTTTCAATGGTTTCAGCGCCTCGTGTTGAGCCTAAGCGACATGGCGTGCACTTGCCGCAGGACTCGAGGGCACAGAACTCCATTGCAAACTTTGCTTGTTGGGCAAGGTCAACTGAATCATCAAATAAAACAACACCACCGTGGCCCAACATTCCACCAGCTGCAGCGAGTGATTCGTAATCCATAGAAACACCAAGGTGTGATGAGTTGAAGTACGCGCCCAGTGGTCCGCCAATTTGAACAGCGCGCAGTGGCTTTCCGCTGAGCGTTCCGCCACCAAAAGTTTTTACGAGTGTTTCTAAGGTAATTCCGAAAGCTGTTTCAATAATTCCACCGCGAGCAATGTTTCCGGCTAATTGGAAAACTTGCGTGCCAAGGGATCGACCTGTACCGCGAGCAGCATATGCAGCAGCACCTGATGCCATAATTTCAGGAACACTGGCAAGAGTTAAGACGTTATTAATTATTGTTGGTTTACCAAACAAACCTGCAATTGCAGGTAGTGGAGGCTTTGAACGAATTACACCGCGTTTTCCTTCTAGGCTCTCAAGCATTGCTGTCTCTTCACCGCACACATAAGAACCCGCACCTACTCGTACTTCGAGGTTAAATGCGTGCTTGCTTCCAAGAACTGATGAACCGAGTACTCCACCGCTTTCTGCAATTGCAATGGCATCACGCAAACGTGTAATTGCAGTTGGATATTCAGAGCGAAGGTAAACAAATCCTTCTGTTGCACCGACTGCAACAGCTGCAATCGTCATTCCTTCAATCAGAGTAAAAGGATCTGCTTCAATCAATATGCGATCAGCGAATGTTCCGCTATCGCCTTCATCTGCGTTGCAACAGACATACTTTTGATCCGCTTGTGCATCCAGAACTGTCTTCCATTTAATTCCTGCAGGAAATCCTGCTCCCCCGCGTCCACGCAAACCTGATGCGGTAACTTCGGCAACGATTTCCGGACCGCTTTGTGCGATTGCCTTACGCAATCCAACTAAACCACCGAGTGATTCATAATCTTTGAGTGAGAGTGGATCAATAATTCCTACGCGCTTATACGTAACACGATCTTGTCCTGCAAACCATGCAATCTCTTCAGTTAATCCAAGTGATAGCGGATGTGTGCCGCCACTCAAGAAATCAGCATCAAATAAAGATGAAACATCAGATGGTTGCACTGGTCCGTATGCAGTGCGGCCTTGTGGCGTAACAACTTCAACGAGAGTTTCAAGCCACAGTGCACCGCGCGTGCCATTTCTGATGATGGTCACATCGAGTGAGCGCTTAACTGCTTCTTGTGCAATCAGCGCTGCAACTTGATCAGCGCCAATTGAAATCGCTGCGCTGTCATTAGGAATGTAAATAATGGCACTCATGCTGTGACCTTTTCCAGATTTGCACGGCCAACGAGTTCGCCATCAACCATTGCAGATGGTCCAAGAGCGCAATTTCCGAAACAGTATGCAGATTTGATCTCAACATCAGCATAGGTTTCATCAATTTTCTTGCCGAGTTTTTTCTCAACTGCTGCGACTAACTCGCGTGAACCAACTGATTGACACGCTTCTGCTACGCAGATTTGAATGCAACGAGTGGGCGCAGGAGTCGTACGAAGATCGTGATAGTACGTCAGCACGCCATGTACATCGGCACGAGAGACGTTAAATGTTTCGGCAATGAGAGAAACGGCATCCTCATGGACATATCCAAAACGTTCTTGCACAGCTTGTAGCGCAATAAGCACTGGGCCTTGAACGTTTTTCAAAGGAGACAACACACGTGTTGCTTCTTCGATACTCCAGGATGGATATGACATCTTAGAAAAGACCTACAACCTTGCCATCGACGTAATCGATGCGTTCAGCCGATGGAACCTTAGGAAGACCTGGCATAGTCATGACTTCACCGCAGACGAGCACAATGAATTCTGCTCCGGCAGATAAACGAACTTCACGAATGTTGAGTGAGTGGCCACTTGGTGCACCACGTAGGGCGGCATCCGTTGAGAATGAATACTGAGTCTTTGCAACGCAGATTGGGAAGTGGCCATAACCACTCTCCTGCAACTCTTTAATCTTGTTGCGCACCTTGGCATCCGCTGTGACATCTGCAGCACCATAAATCTTTGTAGCAACTGCTGTGACTTTATCCCAGAGAGTTGCACTGTCTTCGTAGACAAATGTCATCTTTGATGGCTTTTCGCAGAGTTCGACAACAGCGTGCGCAAGATCTGCAGCGCCCTTGCCGCCATCAGCCCAGTGTGTTGCAAGAACAATTTTCACACCGAGTGCTTCTACCTTCTTGCGTAGCAAATCAACTTCGGCCTTTGTATCACTTGTGAAGTGATTGATTGAGACTACTAGCGGCAAGTTATAGACAGTTGTGATGTTCTTGATGTGACGCTCTAGGTTAACGATTCCCTTTTCTAGAGCATCAAGATTTTCTTCCGTGATCGTCTTTAGATCAGCGCCACCGTGATACTTAATCGCACGGACAGTTGCAACGATTACACATGCAGATGGTGCAATCCCAGCCTTGCGGCACTTAATGTCGATGAATTTTTCTGCTCCAAGATCTGCGCCAAAGCCAGCTTCCGTGACAACGTAATCAGCCAACTTAAGGGCTGAAGTTGTTGCAACAACTGAGTTACAGCCGTGTGCAATGTTGGCAAATGGTCCACCATGAACAAATGCAGGAGTATTTTCTAGTGTTTGTACCAAGTTTGGTTGGAAAGCATCTTTAAGAATTACTGTCATTGCTCCGTGAGCGTTTAGGTCACTGGCAAGAACTGGTTTTTTATCGCGTGTGTATGCAACAACGATTTTGCCCATGCGTTCTTTCAGATCTTCAATAGATGTTGCAAGACAGAAGATCGCCATGATTTCAGATGCAACAACGATGTCGAAGCCATCTTGACGTGGCATTCCATTGCCAACTCCGCCAAGAGATGCCACGATTTCACGTAGTGCGCGATCGTTCATATCTACTACGCGCTTCCACGCAACACGG
Organism: Candidatus Planktophila sp.; assembly: GCA_044372035.1. Lineage (GTDB taxonomy): Bacteria > Actinomycetota > Actinomycetes > Nanopelagicales > Nanopelagicaceae > Planktophila. The sequence continues at coordinate 5,636 of JBILSQ010000018.1, forward strand.
CGGACATCAATATCTAATGTATTGCCGTGATGAATGTGATTATCTAAAAGTGCGGCAAGCAGATTATTTGCTAGAGCGATTGCACTGAAATCTCCGGTGAAGTGAAGGTTGATGTCTTCCATCGGAACAACTTGCGCATATCCACCGCCGGCTGCTCCACCCTTCATTCCAAAGACTGGACCAAGAGATGGCTCGCGAAGAGCAATAAGTGCGTTCTTACCAATATGGCGAAGTGCATCGCCTAAACCAACTGTTGTCGTTGTCTTTCCTTCTCCTGCCGGAGTTGGACTGATAGCTGTTACTAAAATTAGTTTGCTATCACTCTTTTTTGGCAGTGAATCTAAATACTTCAAAGAGATCTTTGCTTTGTAATGACCGTACGGCTCGAGATGCTCAGCACCGATTCCAAGGGATGCTCCAATTTCGAGAATTGGTTTCATTGTGGCTTTCTGGGCGATATCGATGTCGGACATTTTTTATCCCTTTGCTGCTCGTACTGCGCTAGTTAGTGCCGGAAGTACTTGATGCAAATCACCGATGATTGCGTAATCTGCATAGTTAAGAATCGGAGCTTCAGGATCTGTATTGATGACAACGATTGTCTTGCTGTTTTTCATGCCAGCAATGTGCTGCATCGCACCTGAAATTCCACATGCAATGTAAAGATCTGGTGCAACTTTGGTACCAGTCTGACCAACTTGTTCTGCGTGTGGACGCCAACCAGATGCAGTCACAACACGTGAACATCCAACTGTGCCTTCCATAAGCGCAGCAAGTTCTTCTAACTTACCGAAGCCTTCTGGACCGCCAACTCCGCGACCACCAGAAATAATTACCTTTGCATCACTGAGTGTGACGCCACCACCCTTTGACTCACCAGAATCACGGCTAAGGATGCGAACAACTGTGTCACTTGCTTCAAGTGTTGGTTGAAATTCAGCCACAGTTGCAGCACCACCATTTGCAGACTCTGGTTCTGTAGAGAATGGAAAGATTGATGCAATCAAAAGTGCTGAGTGCACATTTGCTTCTTCAATCAGATTTCCCGCCCAGCGCGCACGTTGTACAACGTGTGGTGTGCCGAGTGTGATGGATGAACAATCAGATGCCATCGGAGCATCAAGAAATGCTGCAAGGTGTGCCAATTGTTCGTTGCCACGTGGGCTTCCGGCTGCAATTACCGCAGCCGGATTTATCTTTCCAACTAAATCTTTAAGGGCGCGACCAGATGCTTGTGGTGTGTAATCAGTAATGTCTGCGTGAGTTGCAACGTGTAGAACCTTTGCACCGTATTCGCCGACAGTTCCTGCTAAACCTGCGCCATCTTTACCGATAACACCAGCTTCAACATCTTGTCCGAGTTTGCGAGCGGCAGTAAGAGCGCGCAATGACAATGGATCGAGTTCGCCGCGATCGTGATCTACTAGTACCAAAATCATTAGAGTGCTCCGATCTTCTTTAGAACTTCAACTAAGGCAGGAACAGCATCAGCGCCATTACCTAAAATCTCGGCTCCTGTTGATTTAGATGGAGCGATTGTGAGATTGAGTTTTTCTAGCTTTGGAACTCGTGGATCAGCTTTTTTCATATCCACTGGCTTCTTGCGTGCTTGCATACGACCAGGCACTGATGGATAACGAGGAATGTTTAGACCATCTCGCACTGTCACAATCGCAGGAAGTGGTGCTTCGTAGTGTTCACGGCCAGTTGCGACAACGCGTTCACATGATGCGACTCCATTTTCAATCTTCATCGCCTTAACGTTTGTAACGATTGGACGATTAAGAGCGTGTGCTACTCGCACGTGAATTTGGTATCCGGCGCTATCTACAGATTCAGCGCCAAAAATAATGAGATCAAACTTTGTCTCTTCCGCGTTGATGGCATCTACTAGCGCAGCCGCAGTTCCTTGCGGATCCCACTCTTGTCCATCAGTTTCTAGAAGAACCGCACGCGTTGCACCAATTGCTAACTGCGCGCGTAGTTGTTCTTCGGCATCTGATGGTCCAAGGGTAAGCAGAGTAAGAGTTCCACCCATTTGCTCAACGAGTTGAACGCCAGCTTCGACAGCGTTTTCTTCGTGAGGGCTGATTCCAAAGCCAAGATGCTTTGTCTCAATATCTTTTGCATCCGGTGTAAGAATTAACGTTCCACCTGCGAGAGGTACTCGCTTTAAACAGACTAAAACATCCATTACGACAAAATCCTCTCATTCGATGGATCAAATACTGATGTTGCACCAACTTCAGCGATTGAACATGGATAGTGCTCACCGAGGTATTCCACGATGAATTTGTTTCCGGCAACTGCGAGCTCTGTTGGCAAGTACGACATCAGGATGTGTTTGCCGAGTGATGGCGCAGAACCAGCACTTGTTACATATGAACGACGTCCGTGCGCATCAGTAATTGGCTGCTTATCAAGAGTCAGAATTGGCTCGTTACCCATCATGTAGCGCTTCTCACCAGTTGAAGATTTGTGATCATCAACAAAGAGTGTGCAGAGCATCGCAACTGGTTTTTCGCTGCGGTGCTTTACGTGAGCTTCTTTACCAACAAAGTCTGCCTCTTTAAGTTTTGGTGTCTGCATTCCTGCTTCAACCACTGTGTATTCAGTTTCAAGTTCTGGACCGTATGCGCGGTAACACTTTTCTAAACGACCAGTTGTTCCGTACACGCCAATTCCAACAGGAATCATTCCGTGATTCTTGCCTGACTCCCAGAGTGCATCCCAAAGAGCAGGACCATCAGCCATTGGTACGTAGAATTCCCAACCAAGGTCACCAACGTATGAAATACGTGATGCAAGAACTTTTACGCCCTTGATATCGATTTCTTTACATGTACTGAACTTAAATGCTTCGTTGCTCATGTCAGCAGAGGTAACTTCTTGAACAATCTTGCGTGCGTTAGGACCCCACACGCCAAGAGTTGTGTAATCAGAAGTTATGTCTTTGATAGTTGCTGAGCCATCTGTTGGCAACAAGTCAGCGAACCACTTTTTATCTGCCATACCGTGCGCGCCGCCTGTAACAACGCGGAAGTGTGAGTCACCGAGTCGCATGATTGTTAAGTCAGACTTAAAGCCACCATTTGGACCAAGTACTGGCGTATAAACAACGCGGCCGACAGCTACATCCATCTGGCGAAGTGCTGCCTTTTGCACAACAGCAAGTGCTGATGGACCAGTGATATCAAAGTAAGCAAATGCAGTGAGATCTACGATGCCAGCTGTTTCGCGCATTTGTAAGTGCTCAGCATTGATAATTGGTGACCACCAACGTGATTCCCATTCAGCAGTACGTGGCATAACTTTGTCGCCAAACTTTGCAACAAGATCCTTATTGCACTCATACCAGAATGGACGCTCCCAGCCTGCTGTCTCATAAAAGACCGCGCCAAGCTTTGCTTCGCGATCGTAATATGGAGACAAGCGAACTTTACGATTTGATTCGTATTGCTCGAGTGGGTGAACAATTCCGTATGTCTTATTAAATGACTCTGCAACGCGAGCCTTAACATGCTTGTCATCTTTGTGGTGCTCATGGAAGCGAGCGATGTTTGATGCGTGAAGATCAATATGTGAATCTCCCAAGACCATCCACTCTGCTACTGATTTCGCAGTTCCTGGACCCTCTTTAATCCATACAGCTGCTACAGACCAGAGTCCCTTTACTTCAGGTGTTTCGCCCAAGATAGGCATTCCGTCCGGTGTGTAAGAAAGAATTCCATTACATGCATACTTTTCACGAACGTTTTCGTCTCCAACAATAGAAGGCATCAATTCATATGAGTGCTCATCTTGGATATCAAAATCAACCTGTGTAAATGCAAACTCAGTTGGTGAAAGAGTTGCAGTTGCATTTGATGGAAGATCTTCTGCGTTATAAAGAATTGGACGGTGTGCATATGATCCGATTTCAAGACCTGTACCGTGTTGGCGCTCGTACATGAAAGTGTCCATGTCACGAATAATTGGCCATTCGATGTCTCCCTTAGCGCCAGCAAAGAATGGAACTGGTCCAATATCTTTCATCTGGTGTACCGCAGGAGTAAGTGGAATATGTGCGCCAGCCATTGCTGCAAGTTTTGGTGACCAGCAACCTGTTGCGATCACAACGTAATCAGCTTCGATTGTTCCTTGATCAGTGACAACTGCCTTGACGCGACCGTTTTCGGTTGTGATGTCTTGAACTTCAACGTTGGCAAATG
>JBILSQ010000137.1:0-2860 GCA_044372035.1 Candidatus Planktophila sp.
ACGCCGCGATTTTCTAGATAAATTACTTATAACTCGCACCCCGCGAATAGCTGGTGTTATTGCGGATTACGAACGTGTTGTTAAACAACGCAACGCGCTTTTAAAGACTAGATCATCAGCCAGCGCGCTTGCTCCATGGAGTGAACAACTCATTAAATTCGGCGCGCAATTATCTGCCGAACGCATCGCTTTAGTAGAAGCGCTTAATCCATGGGTTGCTCAAAACTACGCAAACTTAAACGAAGTAAAGGCCGCCAGCATTAGTTATAAATCAAGCACCGAAGGCTTAACCACCGACCCTGAAACAAATGCACAACTGCTCACTGATCGTTTGGCAGAAATTTCATATCAAGAAATCGAACGTGGCGTAACACTGATTGGGCCTCATCGAGACGATTTACACTTACAACTTGGAGAGTTTCCAGCCAAAGGATATGCAAGCCACGGCGAATCCTGGTCTATTGCAATCGCGCTACGTATTGGATCTTTTAATCTTTTAAAGTCCGAGGGCGCAGAACCAATCCTTATTTTGGATGACATCTTTGCTGAACTAGACACTTCACGCCGCCAACAATTAACATCGGTTGCGCAAATGGCTGAGCAAACAATTATTACCGCAGCGGTAGAGAGTGATTTGCCAGCAGAGCTGCTTACAGAAAAATATTACGTAACACCAGGTGCGGTTAAGAGGGCGAGAGACTAATGGCAAAACGTGATCTCGCTATAGATTTATTTCGCTCTTTTAAAACAGGAGTAATAAAAAAGAAAAAAGTCATGGAAGTACGAAATAACATTGCAACCGACCCACAATTATTGGGCGAAGCGTTAACAAATTTAATTGAAGAGCGCGATTGGAAATCTGGAGTCGCAGAAGGTTCACTCTTTACACAGTGGGCGCTTATTGTTGGCGATGACATTGCACAACACGCGTCACCTATTTCTATAAATGAAAATGTTTTAACAATTCAAACAACATCAACAGCGTGGGCAACACAACTAACACTTGTACAAAGTGAAATATTAAAAACAATTCAAAATAATCCATTCGGGACAACCATTGAATCCATTTCAATCATCGGTCCAAACACACCTTCATGGAAGCGCGGCATCAGATCCACGCGCGATGCTCGTGGGCCCCGCGACACCTACAATTAAAGGATGAGAAGAGGCTCAACCCAGTAGCCACCCTCAACCTGTAGATTTTCGCTCGGCTACGGGGGCTTCTACGCCTTATTTGCGCTAAACCTACAAAGATTTACCACTAGGATAAGCAGCGTGCTCGTGGGGAATTCCCACCCAGCGGCTATCTGAGGAGTTTCATGCCAGGCAAGAGCGGTAATTACGACGCTAGTGCAATCACAGTTCTCGAGGGGCTCGAGGCTGTCAGAAAACGCCCAGGCATGTACATCGGATCAACTGGTGAACGCGGCTTACACCACTTGGTTTATGAAGTAGTCGATAACTCTGTCGATGAAGCACTTGCTGGTCACTGCGATGAAATAAACGTAACCCTTATGGCAGATGGCAGCGTTCAAGTCATCGATAACGGTCGCGGCATCCCAGTAGACATGCACCCAGTAGAGAAAAAACCAGCTCTCGAAGTTGTTCTAACCGTTTTACACGCCGGCGGAAAGTTTGGCGACAGTGGTTACTCAGTATCTGGTGGATTACACGGCGTCGGTATCTCAGTTGTTAACGCTTTAAGTTCTGATCTCTCTGTCTTTGTACAACGCGATGGCTTTCACTGGACCCAAAGTTACAAACTTGGCGTGCCAACAGCACCAGTTAAAAAAGGTGAGGCATCAACATCATCTGGTACCACAGTTCAATTCTGGCCATCAAAAGAAATCTTTGAAACTACAGATTTTTCATTTGAAATTTTGTCCGCGCGTTTTCGAGAAATGGCCTTTTTAAATAAAGGTCTAACAATTTCACTCACTGATGCTCGCGCCGGTCACGTCGATGAAAAAGGTGAGCAATTACAAGCGCGCTATAAGTACAACGGTGGAATCGCAGACTTCGTAAAACACCTCAACTCAACCCGCGGTGAAACACACAAATCAATCATTTATTTCGAATCAGAAGAAAAAAAGAACCGCATGTCACTGGAAGTGGCAATGCAGTGGAACGCAGGTTTTTCAGAGTCCGTGTACACGTTTGCTAACACCATTAATACACACGAAGGTGGAACCCATGAAGAAGGTTTCCGCACAGCTCTTACTTCAATCGTAAACAAGTTTGGCGAAGAACAAGGTTTCATCCGCAAGAAAGAGGATCGCTTAACTGGTGATGACGTCCGCGAAGGTTTAACTGCGATTGTTTCAATCAAATTAGGCGAGCCACAATTTGAAGGTCAGACAAAGACAAAACTTGGCAACACAGAAGCAAAATCTTTTACACAAAAAGCAGTCAATGAATCCCTCACTTCATGGTTTGAACAAAACCCTGCAGAAGGAAAAGAGATTGTTCGAAAGAGTATTGATGCCGCAGCAGCACGTGTTGCAGCGCGCAAAGCACGCGATTTATCACGTAACCGAAAAGGTTTACTTGAAGGCCGTGGAATGCCAGGAAAGCTTGCAGATTGCCAATGGACTGATCCAGAAAAATGCGAGTTATATATCGTCGAAGGTGATTCTGCTGGCGGTTCAACAAAGGGTGGCCGCGATTCACGTAACCAAGCAGTTTTACCTATCCGCGGAAAAATTCTTAATGTAGAAAAAGCACGTATCGATCGCGTTCTACAAAACAATGAAGTACAAGCTTTGATTACCGCACTCGGCACAGGCGTTCACGATGATTTCGATATTGCAAAACTTCGTTATCACAAAATTATTTTGATGGCAGATGCTGATGTTGACGG
>JBILSQ010000019.1:0-9703 GCA_044372035.1 Candidatus Planktophila sp.
ATTTTGCGGGCACGTTTATTAGCCGACGCTCAGGAAAAAGCAGATGCCGTAGCTTCAGCTGAACGTAAGAATCAGGTGCGAACAGTTGATCGATCAGAACGCATCAGAACCTATAACTTTCCAGAGAATCGCTTGAGCGATCATCGCGTTAATTACAAATCAAATAATTTAGATTCAGTTTTAAATGGCGAACTCGATGATGTTATTCAATCCCTCCTTGATGCTGATAAAGCAGCAAAGTTAGCCTCAACGGAGTAAGAACGAAGATGAACGTGCGTGAGATTCTAAAGGATGCAAAAGAACAGCTAGCCCTTTCAGAAATTGACAGCATTGATGCAGAGATTTTGTTGGCACATGTACTCGGTATTTCACGGATGGATTTACATAACCCACTGGTGCTCGAGCGCACGTTGGAGGCAATCGATGACAAGAATGTTTTGCTAGAAACTTTTCACAATCTTTTGGCTCGAAGAATTCTTCACGAACCGTTGCAATACATCACAGGAAGTGCTTACTTTCGAAATCTTGAGTTAAAGGTTGGTCCAGGAGTTTTGGTACCAAGGCCTGAAAGCGAGTTACTAGTTGGCGCAGTTTTAACGCACATAGCTAATCTGCCGGCACCAGTCAGCGTAATTGATCTCGGTTCTGGTTCAGGTGCTCTTGCCCTTGCTATTGCAACAGAGGCAGCAAATAGTCGAGTGATTGCTGTTGAAAAAAGTGATGAAGCACTTGTGTGGTTGAAAAAGAATGTAGAAGCCATTGTTGAAGATTTAAGAATTGTTCATAGCGATGTTAAAGATGCTCTGCTCGGGATTAAGTGCGATGTTGTGATTGCTAATCCACCGTACATCGAAACCGAATCAGATTTACCTAGAGATGTTGTAGAACACGAGCCAGCGATCGCGCTCTTTGGTGGAAAAGATGGGATGGATGCACCCCGAGAATTTATCTCTGCAGCTTCTCGATTATTGAAACCTGGCGGCTTATTGGCTATCGAACATAATGAGGGTCAGGGAACATTAATTGCTAATGAACTCGCTAGAGATTTCGATGAGATACGGTTGCACGAAGATTTAGTTGGTCGTCCACGTTGGACTAGTGCGATTCGGAAAAACACATGAGTAATTCAGTTGAAAGAATAAACATCACTCGCGGTAATAGAGAAGAGCACTTAGCGCGCGGACTCAAAGCAATACGTGATGGATATGTGATTGTTGTGCCGCTAGAACATGGTTATGTGTATGCATGTGATGCATTTAGTCATTTTGCAGTTCGTGCGATGCACGTACTTCGTGGCGACGCGCTTGGGGTGCTCTCACAAGTGATTATTCCTAATGCAAAAACCGCGCAAGGTTTGTCCCGCAGCATCCGTTCCGACGTACAAGAGATCTTGGATGCATTTTGGCCTGGATTGCTCAGTGTGAATCTGAAACCGCAAGTTGGTTTGGCGTGGGATTTAGGAGATGGACAAAGATTAGATCTCATAAGTTTACGAATGCCGCAAGAAGGATTTGTTTTGGAGTTAATGCAAAAGAGTGGACCACTCGCAATTGCTTCGATTACAAATAATGGATTGCCCACTTTGCTCGATGTCGAGAGATTTGAAAATCCTGGCGTGGAAGTAATTTTTGACGGTGGCCATCTTCCAGCTGGTCCTCGCACGACAGTCATCAACGTTTCAGATGATGGAATAGAAATCACCCGAGAAGGCGCAATCTCGCGTGAATCTCTCCAAAAAGTATCCCCTGACAATTTCGGTACAACGGATTAGAATCTGCAAATGACGAAAGATATTTTTTACGGACCAGACTTTGATTTGTTGAGCAAGCATGATCCTGAGATCTCTGCAGTATTGCTCTCCGAACTCAAGCGCCAACAAACAAACTTGCAGTTAATTGCCAGCGAAAACTTCACATCGCGCGCGGTGCTTGCAGCGTTAGGTTCTACTCTTTCAAACAAGTACGCCGAAGGTTATCCAGGCAAGCGTTACTACGGCGGTTGCGAAGAAGTTGATAAGGCTGAGCACCTAGCTATCGAACGTGCAAAGTCTCTCTTTGGCGCAGACCATGCGAATGTTCAACCACACTCAGGTGCAAGTGCAAACATCGCCGTGTATCAAGCGTTCACAAAACCTGGTGACACAATCCTTGCAATGTCACTTCCACACGGAGGACACCTCACACATGGTTCTCCTGTTAACTTTTCTGGAAAGTGGTTTAACGTAGTTTCTTACGGCGTTCGTCAAGATACCGAACTCATTGATTATGACGAGCTACGCGATTTAGCAATAGCAAATAAACCAAAGATGATTTGCTCTGGTGCTACCGCATATCCAAGTCTTGTGGATTTTGAAAAGGTCCGCGCCATCTGTGATGAAGTTGGCGCAATCATGTGGGTTGATGCCGCACACTTCATTGGATTAGTTGCTGGAAAAGCAATCCCCTCGCCAGTGCCATATGCAGATGTTGTTTCATTTACAACACATAAAGTTCTGCGTGGACCACGCGGCGGAATGATTCTTGCAAAAGAAGCACACGCAGCTGCAATTGATAAAGCAGTATTTCCTGGAATGCAAGGTGGACCGATTATGTCTGCAGTTGCTGGAAAGGCGATTGCGCTTAAAGAGTGTGCAACTCCTGAGTATCAAAAGTATTCAAAAGATGTAATTACTAATGCGCAAGCTCTATGTACAGCCCTTGAAGGCGAAGGAATGCGCGCTGTATCTGGTGGAACACAAACCCACCTTGCACTCATTGATATTCGCGGAACAGGCGTAACTGGAAAAGTTGCCGATGAACGTTGCGGTAATGCAGGCATCGTTCTGAATAAGAACTCAATTCCATTTGATCCAGAGAAGCCAGGTATCACTAGTGGTATTCGCGTGGGAACTCCTGCAACAACGACTCAAGGTATGGGTGTTCCAGAAATGAAGACCATTGCATCTTTGATTTCTCGTGCCATCCGTAGCGAAGATCCAAGCGTTTTGGGCGCAATTAAGAATGAAGTTCACGCGTTAACTTCAAAATTCCCAATTTATAACGCATAGACTTACTCCATGCGTGAGTACATGTTCACATTGCTGCTTTCTGCAGCGCTGTGTTATTTGATTACGCCATTCATCCGAACACTCGCAACAAAATTTGGTGCAGTCGCCGCTGTGCGCAGTCGCGATGTTCATACCTCACCAACACCACGGTGGGGTGGCGTTGCGATGTGGGCGGCAATGGCCATCACTTTTCTTATAGTTCAACATCTTGCACTCGTTGGAAAATCCTTTGGCCACGAAGCCCAAGGAATTTTCCTTGCCGGAACTTTTCTAGTTTTACTTGGCATGGCAGATGATCGCTACCAATTAGATGCTTTAACCAAATTAGCTGGACAAGCACTCGCTGCAGGAATTCTGCTTGTGTATGGCATCCAAATTTTGTGGTTACCGATTAATGGCGTGATAACGCTGCCTCCAAGTATCGGACAACTTGTTACGGTCTTAATTGTTTTAGTGACTATTAATGCCGTTAACTTTATTGATGGCCTAGATGGTTTAGCTGCGGGTATCGTTGCAATTGCGGGGGCTGCCTTCTTTACATTTGCCTATCTATTAGCTGTCGTGTGGGGCTTTAGTCGTGCAGGTGCACCATCACTTATGACTGCGGTTTTAATTGGAATCTGTCTCGGCTTCTTGCCCCATAACTTCCACCCAGCTCGGATCTTCATGGGGGATTCTGGTTCGATGTTCTTAGGATTATTGCTGGCATCAGCTGCAATTACGTTAACGGGACAAGTTGATCCAAATGCAATTTCAGCAGTTGAGGCAGGACCAACGTTGTTGCCGCTATTGCTTCCATTTGCCGTTCTTGCAATTCCTTTAGCAGATTTAGTTCTTGCAATTTCAAGACGTTTGCGTGCAGGTCGTTCTCCTTTTGCCCCAGATAAAGATCATCTTCACCACCGACTCTTATCAGCCGGTAACTCTCATGTAAGAACTGCGGTAATCATGTATTTGTGGACTGCAACGCTTGCTTTCCCAATAACTATTTCTGCATTCGCACCGATATGGATAGCATTTCTGGTCGCAGCAATACTTGCGATTATCACGATTGTGGTTACTCGAAACGGAAAAAAGGATTCAGTGTATGTCTGATCAGAAAAGTTCAGAGAGCATCATGCTTCGAGGAGCTTTGATTCCATCATTTATCGTTGGAGTTATTGCCATAATTATTTGTACGATATTTGCTGGGTTCTCAGGATTTCTCGGAGCTCTCATAGCTCAATTTGTTGTCATTATTTATTTTGCTATTCACATTGGCGTCTCTCGCATTGCACGAAACTTAGATCCGATGAGCACGATGGCGTTGGCAGTATTTTCTTATTTTGCAAAGTTGCTTTTTCTTGGAGTTTTTTTGTATCTCCTCAGCGCATTCACATCTCGTGAAACAATAAATCGAACAAGTTTTGGTGCCACCGCAATCACGCTGACTTTTGCTTGGCTAGGCGGAGAAATTGCCAGTTATATGAAGTTGCGCATACATTTACCCCTGCCGGATTCAACAAGTAAATAGCACCAGATCGAAGGGAAGCATTAATGGCAACGCGTGACGAAAATGCTGCATGGTCGATCGTTGGCTACTTGCTCTCAGGTTTACTTTTCTGGGGCGGCGTTGGCTGGGGCCTTGATACCTGGCTTGGTACATCCTTTCTACTTCTCACTGGCTTACTTCTAGGGGCTGGCTCAGGTATTTACCTCGTCTGGCTCCGTTTTGGTCGCGAATAAGGGGCGCTCGACCAGCCCATTTTCCGATTTCACAGACGGCACTTTTCCCCATAAGGTTGCCCGCAGAACGCATCCCCGGCGTCCTAACTGATAAGTCCGTCTAAATTCATTTGAGTTTATTTGAAGGAGTGTGCGTGCGCTCGTTAGTGGTTTTAAGCGCAGAGGGTGAAGGCTTCGTCCCACCCAGCAGTAAAGACTTCGAACTCCCACCAATTTTTGGCGATAGCCCCTTTACAACAAAACCAATTTTTCTAGTTTTTCTTTCAGTAATTTTAGTTTCAGTATTTTTCATTCTTTCTTCTCGTAAAGCTTCGATTATTCCTTCTAAATTTCAATTTGCAGGCGAGAGCATTTACGCATTCGTAAGAAATGATCTTGCTCGAGATGTTATCGGCCATGAATTCATGCGCTTTGTTCCATACCTATTCACACTCTTCACTTTTATTTTGACCAATAACATCTTTGGAATTGTTCCCTTCTTGCAATTCCCAACAATGTCCCGCGTTTCTTTCCCATATGTACTAGCAATAACTGTTTATTTGGTTTTTCACTACGTAGGTATCCGCAGACACGGTGCATGGAAATACTTCAAGGAAATTATGTTCATGCCGGGTGTTCCAAAGGCTGCCTACATACTCATCACTCCACTTGAGTTGTTGACATTCTTAGTGGTTCGTCCGCTAACTCTTGCACTCCGTTTATTTGCGAATATGTTTGCAGGGCACTTGCTCCTGCTCGTCTTTATCTTGGGTGGAGAGCATCTACTCCAAGGTGTTATTGGTTTGAAGTTAATTAGCCCGTTTGCTTTCTTTATCGGCATCGTGCTGACTTTCTTTGAATTCATGGTCCAGTGTCTACAGGCGTACATCTTTACTCTGTTGGCAGCTCTATATATCGCCGGCGCCCTTGCCGACGAGCACTAATTAGGTACAAACCTAAAGAAAAGAAAAAAGGAGAAAAAAATGGAAGGCACACTTAACCTGGTCGGTTTTGGCCTCGCAGCAATCGGTCCTGGTATTGCAACTGGACTTATCTTCGCCGCTTACATCAACGGCGTTGCTCGTCAACCAGAAGCACGCAGCGTTCTACAGCCAATCGCGTTCCTTGGATTCGCACTTGCTGAAGCCCTTGCGCTATTCGGTCTCGTTCTCGCATTCGTTCTCTAATAGCTCGTTAATAACTACCAGTTAATAACTAATAGAGAGAGTAAAAAATGTCTAAATCAGTGATCTTGGCTGCAGGAGAGAAAATCAATCCACTCGTTCCGCACACAGCAGAACTTATTGTTGGAACGATTGCATTCACTCTTCTCTTCCTTGTCTTGAGAAGCAAAGTAGTGCCGATGTTTGAAAAAGCATTCACCGCACGTACTGAAGCGATTCAAGGTGGCATGGAGCGTGCAGAAAAAGCACAGCTCGAAGCACAGCGTGCACTTGTTCAATACAACGAACAGTTGTCGAAGGCGCGCGAAGAAGCACAAACTCTTCGCGAAGAAGCACGCGCACAAGGATCAGCCATTGTTGAAGAACTTCGCGCTAAAGCTCAGGAAGAAGCAGCACGTATTACTACAGCTGCACACGCATCCATTGAAGCCGAGCGTCAACAAGCAGTGACTTCACTTCGCAATGAAGTTGGAACACTTGCAGTTGAACTCGCATCAAAGATCGTCGGAGAAGCACTAGAAGACCAGGCCCGTCAATCACGCATCGTGGATCGCTTCCTTGATGATTTAGAGAAGTCCAAAAAGTAAGAAAAGGAAACAGGAACTAGTAATGAGAAATCACTTCGGGGGCAGAAGCCGTCAATCACTTGTGATTGCACGTGGCTTTATTGATGCTGCCGCAAAAGGCTCAACAGCCGATGCAGCATCCCTTCTCTCATCCGAACTCTTCTTTATTACATCTGTACTCAATTCAAATATCTCATTGCGCAGAGCGATCAATGATCCTTCTCGTGATGCGAAGTCAAAAGCAGTACTTCTAAAAGAAATTTTCGGAAAGAGCGTTGGCGCACCTGCACTTAACGTAATCACTGGCGTCAGTGAGTTGCGCTGGTCAGCCTCATCTGATCTTGTGGAAGTACTAGAACAACTAGCAATCGAAGCGGAAGCATCAGCTGCAAATATCGCAAATGAATTAGATCGAGTAGAAAGCGAACTCTTCACAGTTGCTCGCGCTATTTCGACATCTTTTGAATTGCGTAGCGCCTTGATCACCGCAGGAGCAGAAAAAGCCAAGTCATCTCTGATTGCAGAGTTACTTGGGAAGAACTCGTCATCATCTACTGCCAAACTCGTCAACCATGTTGTAAATAACTGGCGCGCACGAAGTGTTGAAGCCGCATTTGATGATTATCAGTACGCACTTGCCGCACGTCGCAACCGCCTCATCGCAGTCGCACGCACAGCAGTGGCGCTTTCATCGGCTCAGTACGACCGTTTAGTTGCAGCACTAACTAAACAGCTTGGCCAACCAGTTCGCGTAAATGTTGAAGTTGATCCATCTGTTGTAGGTGGGCTTTCAGTCAAATTTGCTGATGAATTAGTTGATGGAACACTCGTAAACCGCATCGCATCAGCAGGTCGCGCACTTGCTGGTAAGAGTGCGTAAAGAAGATTTAACTAGAGAAGAAAAAGGAAAAGGGAGAAAAAAATGGCGGAGCTAACGATCCGACCTGATGAAATCCGTGATGCACTCGCGAATTTTGTTAAGTCATACGATCCAGGCGTTGCAGCTCGAGACGAAGTAGGAACTGTTAGCCAAGCTGGTGACGGAATTGCTCGCGTCGAAGGTCTGCCTTCAACAATGGCGAACGAACTCTTGCAGTTCGAGAACGGAACACTGGGTCTTGCACTTAACCTCGATGTCCGTGAAATCGGTGTTGTTATTTTGGGTGGATACGAAGGAATTGAAGAAGGAACATCAGTCCGCGGTACAGGTGAAGTTCTCTCTGTACCAGTAGGTGACGCGTTCCTTGGTCGCGTGGTTGATCCACTCGGTCGTCCAATTGATGGCAAAGGCGAAATCAAAGCTGATGCACGTCGTGCACTTGAATTACAGGCTCCCTCTGTAGTTCAACGTCAACCAGTTAAGGAACCACTTGCAACTGGAATTAAAGCTATTGATGCGATGACTGCTATTGGTCGTGGACAGCGTCAGTTGATTATCGGTGACCGCCAAACTGGTAAGACAGCTGTTGCAATTGACACAATCATTAACCAGCGCGAAAACTGGAAGTCTGGAGATCCAAAGAAGCAGGTAAAGTGCATTTACGTTGCTATTGGTCAAAAGGGTTCAACAATTGCATCCGTTAAGGGCGCACTTGAAGAAGCTGGTGCAATGGAATACACAACCATCGTTGCATCTCCTGCATCAGATCCAGCAGGATTTAAATACCTCGCTCCATACACCGGTTCTTCAATTGGTCAGCACTGGATGTACAAGGGCGAGCACGTTCTTATTGTCTTTGATGATCTTTCAAAGCAGGCTGAGGCTTATCGTTCGGTCTCATTGTTGCTACGTCGTCCACCAGGTCGCGAAGCGTATCCAGGAGATGTTTTCTACTTACACTCACGTCTTCTAGAGCGTTGTGCAAAACTCTCTGACGAATTAGGTGGCGGTTCAATGACTGGACTTCCAATCATTGAAACAAAGGGAAATGACGTATCAGCGTTCATTCCTACAAACGTTATTTCTATTACTGATGGACAGTGCTTCCTTGAAACAGATCTCTTTAACGCAGGCGTTCGCCCAGCGATTAACGTGGGTGTTTCTGTTTCTCGCGTAGGTAGCTCGGCTCAAACTAAGGCGATGAAAAAGATTGCTGGCCGTTTGCGTCTTGACCTTGCACAGTTCCGTGAACTCGAAGCATTCGCTGCATTCGGTTCAGATCTAGATGCGACTTCAAAGGCGCAACTAGAACGAGGCGCTCGCATGGTTGAACTACTTAAGCAAGGTCAGTACTCACCATATTCACTAGAACGTCAGATTGCATCAATTTGGGCTGGAACAACTGGAAAGCTCGATGACATTGCAGTTGCTGATATTCGCCGCTTTGAATCAGAATTACTTGATTACATCGCACGCGAACGCAAAGCCATCTTCGATGTAATTTCAGAGACTAAGCAACTAGAAGATGACACTGTTAAGTCACTCGAAGAAGCTGTTACTGCATTTAAGAAGATCTTCGTTCCAAGTGTTTCAGCTGCTGTAAACGAAGCAGAAGCTGCAGCTCTCGAAGGTGAAGGCGCAGAACAAATTACTAAGCACGTGCCACCGGCGGTGAAGAAGTAAAAAATGGGTGCCCAACTTCGCGTTTATCGCCGACGGATGCGATCCGTTAAAGCGACCAAGAAAATTACGAAAGCGATGGAATTGATTTCCGCCTCTCGTATTGTCAAGGCGCAGCAACGAGTCGCAGCCTCAACTCCTTATGCAAATGAGTTGACCCGTGCGGTATCCGCAGTTGCCACGTATTCATCAACGAATCACCCGTTGACTACTGCATCTGAAAATCCAAAGCGCGCAGCGATCTTAATTATTTCTGGAGACCGCGGAATGGCTGGCGCATATTCAAATAACGCGATTAAAGAGGGCGAACAACTCGCAGCTCTTATTCGCTCACGTGGATTAGAAGTTGCTTCATATCTTGTTGGGCGTAAAGCTGTGAATTATTACCGCTTCCGTAACCGCGTTATTGCTGGTTCATGGAGCGGATTCTCAGATACTCCAACGTATGAAGATGCCAAGAGCGTTGCAGATGCGCTTATTCAAGCTTTCTTAGCAGATGCACAAGTAGAAAAGAACGGCGTGGATGAAATTCACATCGTCTTTACTGAATTTAAATCTATGTTGACTCAGAACGCACTTGCAAAGCGCATGTTGCCTCTAGAAGTCGTAGAAAGTGATGCACCCGTTGCATCCTCTTTATTGC